>CANRPD010000014.1 GCA_947632385.1 uncultured Clostridia bacterium
CCCCTCGTGAGAAACTCCTCTCTTTCTTCTCTAATCCTTTCCCTTCCACTGTCCAATATCATTGACAAACCTACACCGCCAAAATTTTATGTTCTGTGCAGGTCCCCGCGGCGATAGAGCTCGCACAGGGCCATGGCCGGAACGGCCAGCAGACACCACAGCAGGGAATAGGGCAGGCAGATCTGGCCCAGCAGGTTCAGCGGGACCCGGGAGTAATCCCAGACGTTCAGGCCGATCCAGCGGTTGCACACGAATCCCACGGTGAACTCCACCCCGGTGATGAGGCAGGAGGCCGCGACACACCGCAGCACCAGCGGGCACCGCCGCATTTTTTCACAGCAGATCTTGTTGATGAGCAGCAGGCACAGGCCCCCGGCCAGGGCCATGGACGCGTGGGTGCGGCCTCTCCAGATCATTTCCAGCGTCGGGTACGCGCAGCTGCCGGTCAAGAAGATCAATCCGTCCCGTCCCGTGTGACATTCCTCCCTCGTTTGCGATGGGAGATAGTTTTCCCGCCGGGGCCGGGAATAACCGTCAGGTGGAGCGATTTTGGCGGGGGTGTACATTTTTCTTTTCTTTGAGGGAACCGCTTGTTTTTTTGCGGAATTTTTTCTATAATGGTCCCAGGGAAGGATCCGATCCGGACCTTCATTTTGCGTCGTACAGTGGATGTGAAAACGGAAAGGCAGGTCATCAAACATGAAAGTGCTGGTCACCGGAGGAACCGGGTATATCGGCAGCCATACCAGTGTGGTCTTATTGGAGCAGAATTACGAAGTGGTCATCGTGGACAATCTCTGCAACAGCAAGGAGATGGTGGTGGACCGCATCCAGGCCATCACGGGGAAACGGCCGGTCTTTTACCGGTGCGATCTGCGGGACGAAGCCCGGCTGGAGGAGATCTTCCGGGCGGAAAGGCCCGACGCCGTGATCCATTTTGCCGGGCTCAAGGCGGTGGGCGAATCGCCCAAGGTCCCTCTGAAATATTACGACAACAATCTGTCCTCCACGCTGACCCTGCTTCGGGTCATGGAGGCGTTCGGCGTTCGGAACCTGGTCTTCAGCTCCTCGGCCACCGTGTACGGCGACCGGGCCACGCCGCCCCTGCGGGAGGACGCCCCGCTGGTGTTCTCCGCCACGAATCCCTATGGGTTCACCAAGATCATGATCGAGCAGATCCTCACCGACTACTGCAAGGCCAACCCGTCGTTCAACGCCGTTTTGCTGCGGTATTTCAATCCCGTGGGCGCCCACGAGAGCGGCACGATGGGCGAGGATCCCTCGGGCATCCCCAACAACCTGGCGCCGTACATCACCCAGACCCTGGTGGGCAAGCGGGAGAAGCTGCACATTTTCGGGAACGATTACCCCACGCCGGACGGCACCTGCATCCGGGACTATATCCACGTGATGGACCTGGCCAAGGGCCATATGGCCGCCATCGGGCTGTTTGAGCGGGGCGGCTGCGGGCTGAAGGTCTACAATTTGGGCACCGGCCACGGCTTCTCCGTGCTGGAGGTGGTCAATGCCTTTTCCCGTGCGGCGGGCAAGCCGGTGCCGTATGTGATCGATGGCAGGCGGGAAGGGGATCTTCCCGAAAGTTATGCCGACTGCGAAAAGGCGTATCGGGAGATGGGCTGGAAGGCCGAGAAGACCCTGGACGACATGTGCCGCGACGCGCTGCGGTGGCAGGAGAAGAATCCCAATGGCTATGCGGAATGAATCTCCCATCGTCCTGGCCTCCCAATCGCCCAGCCGGAAGATGCTGCTGGAACGGGCCGGGCTGCGGTTTGACGTGGTGGTGTCCGGAGTGGATGAGACCGTGCCCGAAGCGCTTTCCCCCGGGGAGCTGGTGGAGCATCTGGCGCAGCAGAAAGGGGCCGCTGTTTTGCCCCTGCGCCCGGAAAGCACCATTATTTCTGCGGATTCGGTGGTGTGCATCGACGGGCTGATCCTGGGCAAGCCCAAGGACGACGAGGATGCGGTGGCCATGCTGCACCGGCTGTCCGGGCGCACCCACCAGGTGGTCACCGGTGTGTGTCTGCTGGTGAACGGCCGAAAAGAGGTCTTCCATCAATCCACGGATGTGACCTTTTACCCGCTGAGCGACAGGGAGATCCGGGAGTATGTGGCCCGCGGGGAATCCAGAGGCCGTGCCGGGTCCTATGGCATCGAGGGGATCGGAGTGATCCTGGTGCAGTCCATTCGGGGGGACTATGCCAATGTGGTGGGCCTGCCGGTGGCGGAAACGATCCGGCGTCTGCGCCGGATGCTGGAGGCGTGAACCGGAACCCAAATGCCCGTTCCTGCGTATGGTGATACGTGGGGGTGGTGTTGTGGGTGTGTTCAGAAGGCGGCTGCCCAGACGGCATGGGAGGACCTTTGCGGCGGTGTTTTGGACCGGGGCTGCGGCGGTGCTGCTGTGGCTCCTGTCCTGTGAGATCGCCTTGCGGTTCGTTTCCCAGGAAATGGTGCAGACGGTGGTGGAGGAATATCTGCTGAAGGCCGTGAACCAGGCGGTCTCTCAGGAGATGGCGGAAGAGCCCCGGGAGTATGCGGTGCTCACCCGCAACGCGGAGGGGGAGGTCTCGGATTTTTCCGCGGATGGTCAGGCGCTGAACGCGCTGCGGGCCGGCGTTTTGGAACGGCTGGAGACCAGCCTCCATACGAAGACGACGGCCGGCGTGCCCTTGGGCAGCCTGATGCCTTTGGGGCTTTTCAACGGACGGGGCCCGCGGGTGCCCGTTCGTTTGAGCCTGTTGGGCAGCGGAGCGGTGTCCTTCGAGACCCAGTTTCGTTCCGGGGGCGTGAATCAGACCTGCTGTACGCTGACCATGCAGGTGGATGCCCAGGCGTATTCCCCGTCCAGAAGGTTCGAAACGGCCGCCCAGGTGCATGTGGAGACGGTTTTGGCACAGACTGTCGTGGTGGGCAGTGTGCCCGAGGGATCGATGCTGTATCGGTCCAATCACTGAAAAAGGACGACGTTATGGAGAGACAACAGGCCGAGCTGGAGATCCGCAAGCTGCGGGAACAGCTGCGGTATCACAACCAAAAATATTATACGGAGGACGCGCCGGAGATCAGCGATTACGAGTACGACATGCTCTACCGCCGACTGGAGGAGCTGGAAGCGCTGTACCCGGACCTGGTGACGGCGGATTCGCCCACCCGCTCGGTGGGCGGGGCCATTTACAATACCTTTGAGCCGGTCACGCATCCCGTTCCCCTGGAGAGCCTGCACGATTCTTTTTCCGAGAAAGAGCTGCTGGATTTCGACCGACGAGTCCGGGAGACCTTCCATGCTCCCCAGTATGTGGTGGAACCCAAATTCGACGGTCTGTCGGTGGCTTTGGAATATCGGGACGGCGTGCTGGTCCGGGCGGCGACCCGGGGAGACGGCATCACGGGGGAAGATGTGACCGAAAACATCCGCACCATCCGGACCGTTCCCCACAGGCTCACGGAACCGGTCCGGCGGCTGGTGGTGCGCGGCGAGGTGTATATGTCCGACGAGAGCTTTCAGCAGCTGTGCGAACGGCAGGAGCTTTTGGAGGAGAAGCCGTTTAAGAATCCCCGCAATGCTGCGGCAGGCTCCCTGCGGCAGAAGGACCCGCGGATCACCGCCGGACGGGGGCTGGACATCTTTGTGTTCAACGTGCAGCTGATCGAGGGGGAAGTGCTGACCTGTCACGATCAGTCGCTGCAGCGGCTCCGGCAGTTGGGCTTTACCGTGACGCCGACGTATTTGACATCGGGAGACATGGACCGGATTTTGGCGTTTATTCGGGACCTGGGAGAGCGTCGGGGCGAGCTGGGCTATCCCATCGACGGGGCAGTTGTCAAGCTCAACGACTTTGCCCAGCGGGAGGAGCTGGGCTCCACGGCGAAATTCCCCCGGTGGGCCGAGGCGTTCAAGTATCCCCCGGAAGAGAAGGAGACCACGCTGCTGGGCATCGAGGTGAACGTGGGACGGACCGGGGTGCTGACGCCCATCGGGCGGTTCGCACCGGTGACCCTGGCGGGGACCACGGTGAGCCGGGCGACGCTGCACAATCAGGATTTTATCCGGGAAAAGGATATTCGGATCGGCGCCCAGGTGATCCTGCGGAAGGCGGGGGAGATCATCCCGGAGGTGGTGGCAGTGGTCTCTCGACCGGAAGAGGCCCCGGTTTTTGAGCTGCCCGACCGATGCCCCTCCTGCGGAGAGCCCACGGTTCGGCTGCCCGGGGAGGCGGCCACCCGGTGCACGAATCCCCAGTGCCCCGCGCAGCTTTTGCGGCATCTGATCCATTTTGCCTCTCGGGACGCCATGGACATTGAGGGATTGGGGCCTGCCGCTTTGGAGCAGCTCCTGGGGAACGGTCTGGTCCGTTCGCCGGCCGATCTGTACAGCCTCACTGTGGATCAGCTGGCCTCTTTGGAACGGTTTGGCCAAAAGAGCGGGGAGAATTTGGTGGAAGCGCTGGAGCGCTCCAAGGAGAACGACCTTTACCGGTTGGTGTTTGCCCTGGGGATCCCGCACATCGGTGCGAAAGCCGCAAAGCTTCTCTGCGACACGTTCCGGGATATGGAATCCATCTTCCAGGCTGAGGCAGAGCAGATCGCCGCCATTGACGGTTTCGGTGCGGTGATGGCCCAGTCTGTGGCTGAGTTTTTCAGCCGGCCTTCGGTCCGATCGCTGGTGGATGCGTTCCAAGCCCATGGACTCAATATGCAGGCGATGCAGCAGAGCCATGGGACCGAGCTGCTGGGCAGGACCTTTGTGCTGACGGGGACGCTGCCCACCATGACTCGGCAGCAGGCCACCGCATGGATCGAGCAGCACGGCGGGAAGGTGATCGGTTCGGTTTCGAAGAAGACCGGCTACGTGGTGGCCGGGGAAGCGGCCGGCAGCAAGCTGGAAAAAGCCCTTTCTCTGGGCATTCCGGTCCTGACAGAGCAGGAGCTGCTGGACTTGGTCAGCGCTGACGAAGCATAGCGCGGAAAGGAAAAACGATGGAGATCCAATTTGATGCCCTGTATGGGCCGGAGGCAGAAAGCCAGCGGAAGCGGTATGGGGTGATCCTGCGGGGGTTTGAGGAGACCTTTGGCAGCAGTGCGGGAGGCGTTTGGTTCAGTGCGCCGGGCCGCACGGAGATCGGCGGAAACCATACGGACCACAACCACGGCAGGGTGTTGACCGCTGCCGTCAACCTGGATATTGCGGGGCTGGCCAAGCCCAACGATTCCGGCGTCATTCGGCTGCGTTCCGCAGAATACCAGCGTACCGATCTCGTGGAGCTTTCCGACCTGCAAAAGCGACCGTCGGAAAACGGCTCCTCGTCGCTGATCCGCGGGATCTGCGCCCGGCTGCAGGAGCTGGGATACCGGGTGGGCGGCTTTGACTGCTATACCACCAACCGGGTCATGAAGGGCTCGGGGCTTTCCAGCTCGGCGGCCTTTGAGATCCTTGTGGTCACGATCCTGAGCCATCTGTACAATGAGGATCGGATCGATCCGGTGACCGCTGCGATCGTCTCTCAGTACGCGGAGAACGTCTACTTCGGGAAGCCGTCCGGCCTGTTGGATCAAATGGCCAGCTCGGTGGCGGGCTTTACCTCCATCGATTTCCGGGATCCCGCCCATCCGGTCATCCACAAGGTGGACTTTGATTTTGCCTCCTGCGGACATGCCCTGTGCGTGGTGGACACGGGGGGAAATCACGCCAACCTCACCGACGAGTATACCGCGATCCCTGCGGAGATGAAAGCGGTGGCAGCCTGCTTTGGAAAGGAATTCCTTCGGGATGTGGACCCCGATGCATTTTATGACCGGCTGCCGGAGATCCGGGGGGTCACCGGGGATCGGGCGGTGCTGCGGGCCATGCACTTCTTCGATGAGGATCAGCTGGCCGATCGGGAAGCACAAGCCTTGTCCGCCGGGGATTTCGAGTCCTTCCGGCAGATGATCCGGATTTCGGGCCGTTCCTCGTTCCAAAGGCTGCAAAACGTCTTTGCGGTCGTTTCGCCCCGGGAGCAGGGGGTCACTCTGGCCCTGTCCCTGACGGAAAAGATCCTGGGAGAGCGCGGCGCCTTTCGGGTCCACGGGGGCGGCTTTGCCGGGACGATCCAGGCGTTTGTGCCGGTGGAGCTGCTGGAGGACTACCGGAAAGCCATGGAGCGTGTTTTCGGGGAAGGAAGCTGCCACGTGCTGTCGATCCGGCAGGCGGGGGGGACCAAGGTCGTTTTGTGATCGGTCCGGAAAGCGGTATGGAGCCACTGGTTTACCAGGAGGCTCCTTCTCCGTCTCTGTGGGACCTAAATATGGGGTGTTTTTCTTGTTTTCCTTGCAGGCTGCGACGAAATGTGCTAAAATAATGGGGTACATCATCGTCTAATGAGGGAGTGTTCTCATTTGTCGGAACCAGCATTGATCCAAGTTCCTTTTTTGGAGGAAGCCGCCCGGCTGATGGCTGAACGGACGTCCGGAAGAACGCCCGTGGCCTTGGTGCGCACCTATGGGTGCCAGCAAAACGTGGCGGACGGGGAGCTCATCAAAGGTTTGCTTGATGAAATGGGCTTTTCCTTTACCGAAGACCCGGAACAGGCGGATCTCATCCTGCTGAACACATGCGCGGTGCGGGAACATGCGGAGGATCGAGTCTTCGGCAATCTTGGCGCTTTAAAAAACGTCAAGCGGCGGCATCCGGGGCTTCTCATCGGTGTGTGCGGCTGTATGTCGGAGCAGGCGCAGGTGGCGGAGAAGATCCGGAAGAGCTTTCCTTTTGTGGACATCGTTTTTGGCACCCGGGCGATCCATCACCTGCCGGAAATGATGGTCTCTGCGCTTAATGAATCTAGACGCGTTTTCTACAGCGGACAGGGCGATCAGGCGTTCGTAGAAGGCTTGCCGGTGCATCGGGACAGCTCCTTTCGGGCCTGGGTGCCTGTGATGACGGGGTGTGACAATTTCTGTTCCTATTGCATTGTCCCCTATGTTCGAGGTCGGGAAAAGAGCCGGGAGCCAGAGGACATCCTGCGGGACTGCAGAGAACTGATCCAGGCGGGATATAAGGAGATCACCCTGTTGGGGCAAAGCGTCAATTCATACGGGAAAGGGCTGGATCGGCCCATCAATTTTTCCGAGCTTCTACGGCGCATCGACGCCTTGGACGGCGATTACCGTCTGCGCTTTATGACCTCTCATCCCAAGGACGCCACGGAGGAACTCTTTTCCACTATGGCCAACGCCCGGCACATTCCCCACTGCATCCACCTGCCGTTTCAGTCTGGAAACGACCGGGTGCTGCGGGAGATGAACCGGCGCTATGACCGACAGCAGTATCTCAATTTGATCCATCTGGCCCGCAGCCTGATGCCGGATATCCACTTCACCTCCGATGTGATCGTCGGGTTTCCCGGCGAGACCTATGCCGAGTTCCAGGATACGCTTTCTCTGATCCGGGAGGTGAACTTTACCAACCTGTTCACGTTCATCTATTCCCCTCGAGAGGGAACGGTGGCCGCCAAGATGGAGGACCCGGTATCCCATGCGGAGAAGACCCGGTGGTTTGCGGAGCTGCTGAAGGTCCAGGAGGCCATCGCCGCTGACCGAGGACAAAGCATGGTGGGGGAGACCTTGCGGGTGCTGGTGGAGGAGCAGGACCCGAAAACAGGCCTTCTTTCGGGCCGGACAGCAGGTGGTCTTGTGGCCCTTTTCCCCGGAGAGACCCAATGGGTGGGCCAATTTACCTGGGTCCAGGTGACCGAAGCCCGCGGTCTGCAGCTGCTGGCAAAACAGGTTCGCAGCTAAAAAATGGTATCGAACCGGGAGAAAACCGGTCAAAATAAATCTCTGAAACAGCGAAAGGAAAAGCAACATGGATATTATTGAGATCACCCGTCAGTTGGGTCGTGCCTTGCAGGCCGATGAACGCTTTATCACAGTGCAGCTGGCTCGGCAGCAGAGCGACGAAGACCAGGCGCTGCAGGACGCTATTGGCGAATTCAACCTGAAGCGGATGGCGATCAACAATGAGGCGCAGAAGGAAAACCGCAGTGAGGAGACCATCAAACGGCTCAACGAAGAGCTGAAGGCTGCCTATACGCAGATCATGGAGAACGAGAACATGATCCGCTATACAGAAGCGAAAGCGGCCTTTGATGCCTTGGTGCAGGAGGTCACGGGCCTGATTTCCCTCATGGCAGACGGGGAGGATCCGGATACCTGCCAGTATCAGGCGGCCTGCAGCGGCAACTGCGCATCCTGCGCCGGTTGCGACTGATCGTATAGTTTCGATCACCAAAGAGGGACGGGATGGACATGGCGGATTATTCTCCGATGATGCAGCAATACTTTTCCACCAAGGAAAAGTATCCCGATACGATTCTCTTGTTTCGGTTGGGGGACTTTTATGAGATGTTTTTTGAGGACGCCGTCACTGTCTCTGGTGAGCTGGACCTGACACTGACCGGCCGAGACTGCGGCCAGGAGGAACGGGCCCCTATGTGCGGTGTTCCCTTCCACAGCGCGGAGAGCTATATCGCCAAGCTGGTCGCAAAGGGCTACAAGGTCGCCATCTGTGAGCAGATGGAGGACCCCAAGCTGGTGAAGGGGTTGGTGAAGCGGGATGTGATCCGTGTCATCACGCCGGGCACCGTGCTGGAAAGCAGCATGCTGGATGAGACCAAAAACAACTATCTGTGTTCCTTGTGCGTTTCCGGGAATACTGCCGGTCTCTGCTTTGCCGATGTTTCTACCGGGCAGATGGTCGCGGAACAGATCCGCGGCAGCCAAGAGGAGGAATTGGTGTATCTGTTGGGCGACCGATTGGCCCGCTATGATCCCAGTGAGATCTTGCTGGACCCGGAGGCGTCCGGGATCCGTCTGCTCAACCGCTTTATTGAAGAACGGCTCAAGTGCTTGGTGGACCGGCCGGATGCAGAAGAATATTTGGATCCCCTGCGCGCGGAGCAGACGGTTTCTGCCCAATTCGGCGGGCAGTCCATGGAGGCGCTTGCTCTCCGGGACAAGCCGCTGGCCGTGTTGGCGGTCAGTGCCCTGCTGACGTATCTCCAAGAAACGCAGATCAACGGATTGGAGCGGTTTACGCAGCTCACGCTGGGCGAAGAGCAGTCCGTGATGGGGCTGGATCTGAACGCCCGGTGGAATTTGGAATTGACGGAGACTTTGCGGAACAAAGAACGCCGCGGTTCCCTCCTATGGGTGCTGGACCACACCAAGACCGCCATGGGCAAACGCATGATCAAAACGTGGATCGAACAGCCCCTCATGAGCCCGGCACGGATCGTGCTGCGGCAGAATGCCGTTTCGGAATTGTACGAAAATCGAGCGCTGTTGGACGACTTGATGGCCCAGCTTACGGGGATCCACGATCTGGAGCGCATCATGAGCCGCATCGTGTACGGTTCTGCCAACGGGCGAGAGCTTCGCTCGCTGTGCAGCGCTTTGGAAAAGCTGCCCGATCTGAAGGCCCTGGCGCTCCAGTGCGGTGCAACGCTTTTGCAGACGCTGGCCCAGCAGATCGACCCCCTGGAAGATATCGCGGCGTTGATCTCAGCCGCTGTCGTGGAGGATCCGCCCTTTTCGATCCGAGAAGGCGGGATCATCCGGGAAGGGTTCAGCGCCGAGCTGGACGAGGTACGACGTGACATGAACGGCGGCACCGAACTGGTCGCGGCCGTTGAGGCTCGCGAGCGGGCACGAACGGGGATTCCAAAGCTTCGCACAGGCTATAACCGGGTCTTTGGGTACTATATCGAAGTCAGCAACAGCTATAAAGATCAGGTCCCAGAGGATTACGTCCGGAAACAGACCTTGGCCAATGGGGAGCGGTATATCACCCGAGAGCTCAAAGATCTGGAGAATCGGATCTTGGGAGCGCATGACCGTTCCGTAGTGATCGAGAGCCGATTGTTTGAACAGGTGCGGCAAAAGGTGGCCCAGCAGCTGTCTCGGGTACAGACCACTGCCCACGCGGTAGCTGTGCTGGATGTACTTGCCTCCTTTGCCTATGTTTCGGTGAAGAACGACTATACCTGTCCGGTCATCAATCTGAGCGGTCGACTGTACCTGAAGGACAGCCGGCATCCAGTGGTGGAGGCGCTGCTGAAGGATACCCCCTTTGTGCCCAACGATGTGGACATGGATATGCATGATAACCGTGTATCGATCATCACCGGGCCGAATATGGCGGGAAAATCCACCTATATGCGGCAGATCGCGATCATTTGCGTCATGGCACAGGCGGGGTGCTTTGTCCCGGCAGCAGAAGCGGAACTGGGCGTGGTAGATCATATCTTCACCCGGGTGGGCGCCTCGGATGACCTTTCTGCAGGCCAGTCTACATTTATGATCGAGATGACCGAGGTGGCGGATATCCTCAAAAATGCCACTCGGGACAGTCTGCTGATTTTTGATGAAATCGGCCGTGGCACTTCCACGTTCGATGGAATGAGCATTGCCCGAGCGGTGCTGGAGTACGTTCAGGACAAAAAGCTCTGTGGCGCGAAGACCCTGTTTGCCACCCACTATCATGAGTTGACCTCTTTGGAGCAGGTGCTGCCCGGCGTGCGGAATTTTAATATCGCCGTCAAAAAGCGGGGCGATGACATCACGTTCCTGCGGCGGATCGTTCGGGGCGGTGCAGATGACAGCTTCGGCGTGGAGGTCGCTAAATTGGCCGGGGTCCCGGATAAAGTGATCCGTAGGGCCCGGCAGATCCTGGAAGAGCTTGAAAGCACACAAAATGCAGCTTTGCCGGAGACCAACAGAGAGGAATCCGTGCAGTTGGTGCTGGATACCACCGACAGTGAAGTGCTGCAAAAGTTGAGAGAAGTGGATGTAAACAGTCTGACGCCCATTCAATGCATGAATGTGCTGTTTGAACTGAGAAATATGCTCAAGTAAGAGAGGCTGGTGTGCATATGCCGAAAATTCAGGTCCTCGATAAGCATGTGGCTGAACTAATCGCTGCTGGTGAAGTGGTGGAACGTCCTTCGTCGGTGATCAAGGAGCTCGTTGAAAATGCAGTGGATGCCGGTGCCAGCGTGATCACGGTAGAGATCCAGCACGGCGGCGTGACCTTTATGCGGGTGACCGACAACGGATGCGGGATCGCCCCGGAAGATGTGCCCGTCGCTTTTCTGCGCCATGCGACCAGCAAGATCGGGGACAGGGAAGACCTGGATGCGATCGCGACTCTTGGGTTTCGCGGCGAAGCCCTGGCTTCGATTTCTGCCGTTGCCCATGTAGAGCTGCTGACCCGAACCCCTCAGGCGGCCACCGGAGTACGGTACACCTGCGGGGGAGAAGAGCAGCCTACGATCCAGGAAGCAGGGTGCCCCGTGGGGACCACGATTTTGGTGAAGGATCTGTTTTACAATACGCCTGCACGTATGAAGTTTTTAAAAAAGGATACAACGGAAGGGAACTCGGTAGCGGGCGTCCTGGATAAAATGGCCCTTTCCCATCCGGAGATCTCTTTTCGCTTTATCCGAGACGGCAAGGAAACCCTGCGTACGCCGGGGGACAATCAGTTATCCTCTGCGGTTTACGGCGTTTTTGGCAAAGAGTTTCTCAATACGTTGATCCCTGTGGAGTATGAATACGAACATGTCCGAGTAAGCGGGTATGTTTCTCTGCCCACAGCCAGCCGGCCCAATCGCTCCATGCAGAACTTTTTTATCAACGGAAGGTATGTTCGCAGTCGTACGGCGATGGCAGCCGTGGAGGAAGCGTATAAAGGGTCTATTATGACCGGCAAATTTCCGGCGTGCGTGTTGCACTTGTCACTGGCTTTTGGCGTGGTGGATGTCAATGTGCACCCCGCCAAGCTGGAAGTGCGATTTGTCAACGAACGGCCGATCTTTGATGCGGTGTATCATGCTGTGCGGTCAGCTTTGAATACCGGCGACCAACCCAAGGTCATGGCCTTCAAGCGGCCGATAGTCCATCCCTATGCACCGGCGCCTGAAACAGGAAGTCAATTGGAGATGCCTCCACCCGTTCCCACTGAAAAACCTTCTTTTCGGGTGCAGCCGGTCCATCGAGACGTTCCGCTCCGGGACAGCGGGTCGGAGAAAAAGGATTTCTTTGCTTTTGCACAGATGGCTTTGGAGGAGGACGAGTCCTCTGATCAACTCCCCTCGGCGGTTCGTTCGTTGGAAGAACAGAAGCCCGTGCCTTCCGCTGCAGAGGAGAATGGATCTCAGGAGCCTTCAAATTCTCAGCCCCTCTCCTTTACGAAAGCGTTTCATTCCAGGATCATTGGGGAAGCGTTCGGTACGTATATCCTGGTGGAATACAGTGACAGCGAACTGATGCTGATCGACAAGCATGCGGCTCATGAGCGTTTGCTGTACGAACAGTTGAAGGCCTCCGGAGTGGAAACTGGCGCGCAGAACTTGATCGAACCGGTCCCAGTGACGCTGAGCAAAGAGGAATATACGGCTGTGCTACAAAACGCGCAGCAGTTGACCGAGGCAGGATTTGAGATCGAAGATTTCGGGACGGGCACCGTCATCGTCCGGAGCATTCCCATGGTGCTGGACGGTCAGGACGCGGCGGACACGGTCATGGAGATCGCCGGGTATCTGGCAGATTTGAAGAAGGACATCACCCCGGAGCACTTGGATTGGGTGTATCACAATGTCGCCTGCCGTGCCGCCATGAAAGCCGGAGATCATACCAATCCGGAGATGTTGGTTTCCTTGGCGGAGCAGCTGGAACGTAATCCACAGGTGCGGTACTGCCCCCATGGCCGTCCGGTATACGTTGTGATCAAGCGGCGGGACCTTGAACGACAGTTTGGCAGGGTGTAATATGTCGCAACAGGGAAAAAAACGGGTCATCGCGGTCGTAGGCCCCACTGCTTCGGGAAAGACGGCACTGGGCGTGGCCTTGGCCAGGCAGTTTGACGGGGAGATCATTTCCTGCGATTCCATGCAGATCTACCGTGGACTGCCCATCGGCACAGCTCAGCCGTCTGCGGACGAACGAATGGGTGTGCCCTGTCATCTGTTGGGATGCATCGATCCGAGCATGCCATTTTCCGTTTCCGACTTCGTGGCTCTTGCAGGAAACTGTATCGACGAGATCTGCTCCCGAAACAGACTTCCTCTGTTAGTGGGGGGGACAGGCTTATATGTACGCTCTCTGCTGCGAGGTTTCGTTTTTCACGAGGAGGCGCAGGATGATGCGCTGCGTCGTGAGCTCTTTCAGCGCGCTGACCTGCCGGATGGACCTCAAAAGTTGTTTGCAGAACTGGAAAGGGTAGACCCTGTTTCTGCGGCAAACATTCATCCCCATAATGTGAAACGGGTCATTCGTGCTTTGGAATACTGGAAGCTCACGGGAGAACCCTTCTCCAATCAAGCAGAACGCTCCAGAACGCTGGAAACGCCCTACCGGCATCTGATCCTTTGCCTGGCGTTTCGAGACCGCCAACGGCTGTACAAACGAATCGACGGCCGGGTGGATGCGATGCTGGAACAGGGGTTGTTGAAAGAGGCGGAAATGGTCTATCGGTTGTATGCGGAAACGCCGACGGCTGCTCAAGCCATCGGATACAAAGAATTCTTTCCCTATTTTGCCGGAGACCTTTCTTTGGCCCAAGCGGTGGAGGATGTCAAGCGCGAGAGCCGCCGGTATGCCAAACGGCAGATCACCTGGTTCCATCGAGAACCGGATGCCCAGTTCGTCTACTGTGACGACTTTGCCCAACCGGAGGACTTGGTGGGGCACTGTGCTTGTCTGCTGCGTGTTTTTTTGAGAACGGAGGACGACCATGATCAGTAAAAAGCTTCAGCGTGCCGGTGCGGCTGTACTCATCGTTTTGGTCGTTTGGTTCGTGGGGTATCAGATGTATCGGGCCGGACATCGCGGTATCGTGACGGAGCTTGCTATGTACGGCTCGGTCTCCAATGTGCTGCAGGTGGATGGGTACATGATCCGTGGAGAGCAGGTCATTTCAGAACAGCCCTCCGGAGTGCTGGACTATCGCATAGCGGACGGTTCACGGGTGGCAAAGGGCGGTGTGATCGCTGATGTATTTTCCAGCGAAAACGACGCGGCGGACCAAAATCGCATTCGTCAGCTGGACCGCGAGATCAACCTGTTGGAAGAACTTTCGCGCCCCACAGACCTTTTTTCGGTGACCCCATCCATGGTCAACACGCAGATCTACCAGACGGTAGACGGCCTGTTGAGCGAGGCCCGAAACAATGACTTTTCCAGAATGGAGGACCTCAAGGAAGATCTGCTTTTGAGCCTCAACCGAAAGCAACTTATTATCGGAGAAGAATCGGCCGAAGACTATGCCCAGCAGATCCATTCTTTGACGGTGCAGAGAGACGGATTGGCAGCTTCTGCCGGGCAGGCGATCCGCAGCGTGACCGCTCCCAGAGCCGGTTATTTTGTCAACTCTGTGGATGGATTTGAAGGCAGCGTGTCTATGGATGAGGCTGAGAATCTGACCCCCACTCAGGTGGAGGAGCTGTTGGCGTCCTCGCCCGGGGAACAGGATGGGATCGGAAAAATCTGTTCGGAATTCGTTTGGTATATCGCCTGTGTCATTCCGGAAGAAGAGATGTGGCGTTTTGAGGAAGTCGACCAGGTAGAACTGAGCATTCCCTTCGCCAGCTCGGAAGCCTTATCGGCTACGGTCGCGGCGATCAACCCAGATGGAAGTGGCCAGAAAAATGCGGTGATCTTCAAATGCTCTTCCATGGATCCCGGGCTCCTTTCTGTTCGCAAAGCGGATGTACTCGTCAATGTGCAGACCTACTCCGGTGTGCTGGTGCGGGAAAGCGCGTTGCGGTTTTGTGATGTGACCTATTATGACTACGATGACAACGGAACTCCCAGGGAAAAAGTAGCTGAGAATGTCAAGGGCGTATATGTGCTCAACGGACGACAGTTGGAGTTTGTTCAGGTTTTTTCTGAGCGCACCGTCAACGGGTACGCCATTTGCAAGACGGAACTGGATGACGATGAACAAGCCATGCTCGTCACGGAACACACGATACGGCTATACGACAATGTTGTGACAGAAGGGACGGATCTGTATGACGGAAAACCCATTTGAAGACCGGATCGCATGCTTTGACAACAATTATCCCCGGGTGCGGGAAGAATTGGCCCGTGCGGCAGAACGTTCCGGCAGGAGACCCGAAGAGATCACTCTTCTTGCCGCCACAAAGACGGTTCCATTGCCAGTGGTTTGCCATGCGATCGACCAAGGGATCCGCTGTATTGGCGAAAATCGGGTCCAAGAGCTGCTGGAGAAATCCGATGGGATCGACCGGAGTCGTTGCGACGTGCAGTTTATAGGACGGCTGCAAACGAATAAGGTGAAATTCCTTCCGAAAAGGGTCAGCTGTATTCAGTCGGTGGATAGTTTGCGGCTGGCTGCGGAAATCTCTCGGCTTTGCCAAGCTGAGAAGATCCGGATGGACGTTTTGGTGGAGGTGAACATTGGAAGAGAGGAGAGTAAAGGGGGCATCCTGCCCGAAGCGCTCCTGGCTTTTATCGATCAGATTCGAGAATTTCCCGGGATCCATGTGTCCGGCTTGATGGCGATTCCGCCGGTTTCCGACTCTGTTTCCCAAAAACTAAAAAATTTTTCTGCAATGAGACAATATTATGTTGACATCGCGTCCAAAAAAATGGATAATGTTTTTATGGATTGTTTGTCAATGGGTATGTCCGATGATTTTTCTCAGGCGATCCAATGCGGAGCGACTATGGTTCGGGTCGGTTCAGCTCTGTTTGGGGCGCGAAAGTACGCAGCCCGATAAAGGGAGGTTTTTTGATGGCAGGTTTTCGTGATAAACTTCAAAGGTTGATCCGACCGCCGGATGATGAAGTGGAAGAATACTATGAGGAGGAAGAAGACTCCGGTGGGTTTGAGGAATCGGATGAGGAGCTTCCTTCTGTGCGTAAGCCGCTGTCCTTTTCTAGTTTTTCATCCCGGACTGAGAACCGGTCAGAACGATCTTCTTCTGCGCCAAAAAAGACTCAAGGCTCCGTTCGCGTCTATAAGCCGACATCGTTTAGTGAAGATACCCGGGCCATTGCGGACGATCTGATCAAAAGGTATACGGTGGTGCTCATTTTGGACCGGGCGGACAAAGAGAACTCCCGGAGGATCGTGGATTTTTTGAGTGGCGTTACCTATGCCAACCAGGGCACCTTGAAGTTGGTCGCGGCCAACACGGTGGTCATTACGCCCTATAACGTGGACCTTTCCGTGGACGACCTGATGGACGACTTGGATAACGGAAGTGTGTATTTTTAACTATGTCCAGGCGGGATGACGGACTATTGGCTGCCCGTGTACAGGATCTTTTGCATCAGGCCCAACATAGACCGGCTTTTTTGGGCTTTTTGGACGAAACACAGGCGGCGACTTGTGAGGATGTCCTGGCCCGCGCTGCTCCCGGTGCAGTGTTGCTATGGGGTGGATATCCCGATGCGGAACGGAAGATAGCGGGCGTGTTCCCGGATTATCTGGAGCCGATGCCGGAAATGTTTCCCATTGCGCCTATCACCTTTACCTTTCGCAAAGAAGATTCCCTGTCCCATCGGGATTTTCTGGGCAGCCTGACGGCCCTGGGCGTTGAGCGGGACAGCATCGGAGATATCCTGGTTGGAAAGGGCAGATGTGTGGTTTTTGTCCGAAAAGAGTTGGAGCGCTATTTCCTTGAGAATGTAACAAAGATTGGCCGGGTCGGTGTCAGTGGTTTTCCCGGCGCTGAGGAACCGCTGCCTCTGGAGAGAGAGTTCCAGGTGATGACTGGCGTCGTTGCTTCCCAGCGATTGGACTGTATGGTCGCCTTCCTGTGCCGGATCAGCAGGGAAAAGGCCGCAGGGTTGATCACTGCTGGACTGGTGATGCGCAATCATCGGGAAACGCTTTCCGTTTCGGAACGGCTCAATGAAGGAGATTCGATTTCGGTTCGGGGAAGCGGGAAGTTTATTATAGATCGTTTGGGTCCCTTCACTGCTAAGGGTCGATTGTCTGTAAGCTGTAGGAAATTCAAATAAGGGGGAAATATCCATGTTGACCGTCAAAGAGATCAATGAAGTGAGTTTTGGGAAGGCTGGTTTTTCCGGATATAAGCCGGAAGATGTGGATCGGTTTATCGATGAGGTCGCTGAGGCCTTTCAAGAGCTGGAGAACGAACGAGACGATGCGTTGAACCGTTTACGGAGCCTCACCGAGGAAAACACTGCTCTTACTTCCAAGAATACGGAATTGCAGGAAAAACTGTCTGTTCTTGCTCAGCGGATCGAAGCATACCGGGTTGAGGAGGACAGCATCAAGAACGCCATCATCAGTGCTCAAAAATTGGCAAAACAATCCATTCAAGAGGCACAAGACAAGGCAAAGGCCATCGTGGAAGAGGCTGAGACCCATGCCAAGCAGATCGTTGAGAACGCCAAAATGGACAATTACAAGGTGATCCAAAGTTATGCAGCCCAAACGGAGGGCAAGCGGGAAGAGCTGGAAGAGATGAAACGGCAGGTTTCTGCATTCCGTACTTCCTTGATGGAAATGTATAAAAAGCATTTGGAGTGTATCGACCATATTCCGAGCTTTCGGCAAAAAGAACGTGTAGAGACCCCTTCGATGCCAGAGCCGGAACCAGTTGTAGCAGTAAAAGAGGCTCCTGTTTCCGCTCCTTCTGAACCTGAACAGCAGGCTTCCACCAAAGAGCAGCAGAAACAACAGCCCGAGCCGCAGGAGGATCTTCCTGTTCAGCGGGTCCAGACGCAAGCCTCTCAGCCCGCACCCGAAAAAAACAATCGGCCGACTACGCGTCAGCAGGTTCCGCCTCCGGAAGAAGAACCGCAAATAACGATCAATGATCGGGTAGACTATACAAGGGAGCAGGTGCGGCCCAGTCCTGCAGTGGATGATTTTCCCGAGGAAGACGACCTGACTGAAGTCGGGATCGATATCCGTTCCTATACCAATATTCCGGAGACGCTGCAGAAGGAAAAGCAGAATCATTACAGTACTCTGGAGTTCGGCGATGGTGTCGATTTGGGAAACCGTCGCAAGAAAAAATAAGGTGTCGCTCAAAGGAGAAGTTGATTTGAGATCAAAGCTCCGTTCACATTTTGCGATCGTACTTGCCTTGATTGCTGCGGCTGTTTTACTGGCCATTGATCAGGCTACCAAATTTTTTGTGCTGCGTGATCTTCAGTCGAAAGGACCGTTCTCCGTAATCGCAGGTTTTCTAGAGCTGGTGTACGTGGAGAATTCCGGTGCAGCGTTTGGCCTGTTCCAAAACAACGTACTGGTTCTTTCCATTGTTGCCATTGCAGTCACCATAACGCTTGTTTTTCTGTTGGTCTTTTACCGTAGCCATACAGCATGGAGCCTTCTAGCCGGAGCCATGCTGCTGGCTGGTGGGATTGGCAACATCATTGATCGGATCCGTTTTGGATTTGTTGTGGACTTCATTCACGTCTTGTTTTTCCCCTTTATTTTTAATTTTGCCGATTGTTGTATTACGGTTGGAACCGTTTGTTTTGTGATACACGTTCTGCTTGTTTCTCACAGAGAGCACGGGAAGGGGAACGACGACGGATGAGTACCCAACGGGATATTGTGGTGGAAGAAGTTGGCACCAGGCTGGATAAGCTGCTGGCCGAACAGTTGTCAGAAATGACGCGGTCCTCTATTCAGAAACTGTTTGAAGATGGAATGGTCACCTGTGGCGGTGTCGTTCTGCAAAAAAGTGCCAAGCTGGCTCCCGGCGATGTCGTACACGTGCAAATACCGGATCCGCAGCAGATGGATCTGCTGCCGGAGAATATTCCGTTGTCTATCCCCTATGAGGACGACGACCTTTTGGTGGTGGAAAAACCCAAGGGGATGGTTGTACATCCTGCAGCAGGGAATTACAGTGGCACTTTGGTCAATGCCCTGCTGTATCACTGTGGGTCGT
Source organism: uncultured Clostridia bacterium (assembly GCA_947632385.1). GTDB lineage: Bacteria > Bacillota > Clostridia > Oscillospirales > Acutalibacteraceae > Acutalibacter. The sequence continues at coordinate 18,963 of CANRPD010000014.1, forward strand.
CTCTGTCCGGGATCAACGGCGTAATGCGGCCTGGTATCGTGCACCGCATTGACAAAGACACTAGTGGGCTGTTGTTGGTTGCGAAAAACGATTTTGCTCATACCTGCCTTGCGGAACAGATCAAGACGCATTCTGTTGTACGAGAATATAGTGCTGTGGTCTACGGAAACCTCCGCGAGGAGGAAGGTACGGTCGATTTGCCCATCGGAAGGCACCCGATGGAACGAAAAAAAATGGCCATCATCCCGGAAAATGCACGGAATCCCGGACGGCATGCGGTGACACATTTTCACGTTGTTCAGCGCTTTCGAGGGTTTACTCAGCTGACACTGCGTTTGGAAACGGGACGGACCCATCAGATCCGTGTGCACATGGCTGCTTTGGGACATCCCGTGGCAGGGGATCCCGTATATGGGCCGAAAAAAGTGATCTCATCCTTATGTGGGCAATGTTTGCATGCAGGGCTCATTGGGTTTGTGCATCCGCGAACCGGAGAATATATGGAATTCTTCGCACCCCTGCCGGATTATTTCGTTGATTTTCTAGCACATCTGGAAGCTTTAACATAGGGGGCAGGTATGGACCAAGAGGAAAAGATATCTGAAGCGAGTGAGGCTTCCTCCAATCTTGAGCAGGGAAAGGCAGAAGAAACTGAACCGAAACAGCAACATGACCGCTTTTTCTTTGTTGCGGCTGCTGGAATTGCGTTTTGTATTTTGCTTGCCTGTTATTATGCTGGCCAGCCAATCTCGATTTGGAATGTCAATGTTTCTGCAGCACCTCAGGTGAATTCGTCGGTGGGGTCTGGACTGGATGCGCTTTCGCCCACCGAGGATGACTGGAATGAGGGACCATGGGAGCACATTCAGACTGAAACGGAAGAACCGCTGGAAGCAAACAGTATCGATCTCAATACGGCAGACAGCGATCAACTGGATCGATTGCCAGGAATAGGTCAAGAGCTGGCGCAACGGATCATGACCTATCGGGAGCAAAGCGGTGGCTTTTCTTCTGTGGAAGACCTTTTGAATGTGGATGGGATCGGGGAAAAGACTCTGCAAAAAATATCCGAATATGTTTTTGTAAACTAAACCCCCAGGCTTTGGGTTGCCCACAAAGCCTGGGGGTTTCCATAACATGAATCAGTTTTGATCACCGGGAAAGCAAATGCCCGCGGCATGACGGATCTGTTCCAGTAAAACGGCCGTTTCAAGGCTCAGGCGGCTGCATTGGGCGTATTCCTCTGCTGATTCCGCCGGTTGGGAGATGTACCGATAAAAGTCAGCGGCTTCTCGCCCCATGAGGACAGATTTTTCATCGCTGCCGTATAAGTCCAAAACGGGGCCGTCACGCTTCAACAATGTTATGTTTGTTAATCGTGAAATGGATTCCACTGCCACGGTCCCCTGTGTGCCTTGAAAATCCGTATTGGCACCCGCTTGACCCAATTTCGAGCACATCAACAAAACCAGCTTATCTGGATAGTGCAGCGTGACAATATCTGCTCCGTCAATCCCTGTGGAGAGTCTTTGGGTTTCCACAGAAAAACGGTCCGGTTTGCCAAAAAGGGCAAGCGCTGGATAGACGCAATATACCCCTAGATCCATCAACGCTCCCGCTTCCATCGCCGGGTTAAAAATATTTGGGATTTCTTTTCCGGCCAAAAACGCATCCAGTTTTGAGGAACGCTGGCAGAAATCGATGCGCGCAAGAGAGATATCACCAATTTTTTGCAATGCGTCTTTTAGGATTGCCAGTTGCGGTTGATGGAGGAACATGATCGCTTCCAGAAAGATGACCCCATGCTCTTGAGCGATTCTTTGGAGGAGATCCACCTTGGCTGATTGAGCGCAAACCGGTTTCTCACAAATCACGTGTTTTCCGTTTTCCAGAAAAAGCTTGCATTGTGAAAAATGCAGGGCATTGGGGCTGGCCACATAGACTGCATCGACTGCAGGGCTCTTGGCCAGTTTTTCCAGATCGGTGAATACGAGATCGGTACCATATGGAGCAGCGAAGGTTGCTCCTTTGGCACGGTCCCTGGAATAGACGGCCTTCAACTGCCACAAGCCGGTATCCAGTGCCCCGCGAATGTATTCCTGCGTGATCCAACTGGTCCCAACGGTTGCAAATCGGAGCATACACAGCCTCCTTAATTGGATACTTCGTTCCAGTATCGCTTCAAATTGGCGAGTCCGATGCGCACGGCGTCCACCGGATCCTCCATACCCTCGAATTCGATTGCAACGGTACCGTCATAGCCTGCGGACTTGAGGATAGACAGGCACTGCTTCACAGGCACATTTCCGTGGCCGATCACCGTTCCGCGCAGATAGTTCCCGGCCCGTGTCTGAAACGCTCCTTCTCCGGGGGTTGCATCATAGAAGCTTTTCCAAACAAAATCTTTGGCATGGACATACCGGGTGTAGGGTGCCACGCGAGCAACAGCCAGTGCGGGATCTTCATCGGCGCACATGAAATTTCCCATGTCGCAAAGAAGTCCAAAATTGGGATGATCCACAGCCATGTACAGCTTTTCTACACGATCAGAGTCCTGGGAGAAAAAGCCGTGGTTTTCCGTCATGGTGGAAACGCCTTTGGTCTGAGCGTACTCAGTCACTTCACGGACGGCCTTCGCCAGTGTGGGTATCAGACTCTCATAGCTGCGACATTTTCCGGAATTGCGCGGGTAGCCTGCAGTGATGTCGTGGCGCATGCGCGGTGCACCAACTGCAGCGGCAATGTCCACATAACTCTTGACCCGTTGGATCTCTTTCTGGATATCTCCGTCACTTCCGTTGAGAAAATCTGCACCAATGGCTAACGAAGAGATTTCCAGGCCTTGCTGATCGCACGCATCTTTGATGGAAGCTGCAGTCTCAAGCATATCCTCTGGGGGGCACCGGAAATTGACAAAATCGACCAGCTCGACCGCATCAAATCCCAATTCCTTCGCCTTAGCGATACATTCCATGGGGGACAAAGTTTTCTTCATCAGGGCGCTCATAAAACTGTACAGGCTGACAGAAAATTTCATAAAGCTCTTCCTTTCTTCATGGGGATAAGTCTCTGCACAATTGCAGCTCAGTCGCCAAAACTGATACCGATCTGACGGGCAGCCTGGATTTCAGGGCAATCAACCGGAACGGTTTTGAGTTTCCCTGCAACATCCTCCAACGGGACTGGGACCGTTTGCCCGTTGACCATACCGACCATCACACCAAAACGTTTTTCTTTGATAAACTTGGCGGCGGTTGCACCGAGCTGTGTACACAGCACTCGGTCATAGGCACAGGGACTGCCGCCGCGCTGGAAATGACCAGGGACACACACACGGACTTCATTATCGACTTTTTCCTGCAGTTCGTTGGCGATCCGATAGACAATAGAGGGGTACCCCAAGTTCGCCCGTGCCTTTTTGAATTCTTTTTTGCTCATCGCTGCCTCTTCTTTTGAGAGTGCGCCTTCCGCAACGGCAAGGATCGAGAATTTCTTCCCGTTTTCCACTCGATTCTTCAATACCTTAGCGACTTTGTTGATATCGTAAGGGATCTCAGGGAGAAGAATCACGTCTGCGCCACCGGCAATTCCTGCCGATAACGTCAGCCAGCCAACTTTATGTCCCATCACTTCCACAATAAAGATGCGGCCATGCGATGTAGCGGTGGTGTGAATGCGGTCGATCACATCAGTGGCAACTTCCACAGCACTGTGATACCCAAAGGTGATGTCTGTTCCCCAGACATCGTTGTCAATGGTTTTGGGGAGGTGGACCACATTGAGCCCTTCCTCGCGGAGCAGGTTGGCGGTTTTTTGTGTGCCGTTTCCTCCGAGGATCGCGAGACAGTCCAGCTTCATCTTTTTATAGTTTTCCTTCATGGCCTTGACTTTGTCGACGCTGTTCTCATCAATGACGCGCATGAGCTTAAAGGGTTGCCTGGAGGTTCCCAGCAACGTGCCACCCAGGGTGAGGATCCCGGAGAAGTCCGAGGGCTTCATCAGTTTATATTCCCCAAAGATCAGCCCCTTATAGCCGTCTTTGATCCCGTAGATCTCCACGTTGTCGCCAAATTCTTCATAGAGCCCTTTGGCAATGCCCCGGATGGCAGCGTTTAAGCCCTGACAGTCGCCGCCACTGGTCAAAATTCCGACTCTTTTCACGTTCGTTTGCCCCTTTCAGGTTGATTTATTATCCGAGATCGGCAAGCTACTTGCCAGCCGAATCTTCTGCAGAGTGTATGGGAATGAGCGGACTGTCCACAGATACCTGCTGTGCCTTCTTCAGGCGCTCCTGAGCGTTTTTGTAGAAGGTGAGCTGGGCGCTGAATGCAGGCCGGCTGCGGCGGTTCACATGCTGATAGCTTGTGTCAGACTGCATAACACGAGCATTGGTATTGTCGCTCAGGAAAATCTCCAAAGTCTCCAAGACACGTTCCTTGAGTTCCGAATCACTGACCGGGAAGACCAATTCGACCCTACGATCCAGATTTCGTGGCATCCAGTCGGCACTTCCCAAATAAACTTTCGGGTTGCCTGCATTTTCAAAGCGGAAAATGCGACTGTGTTCCAAAAGCTGGCCCACAATGCTGATCACCGTAATATTTTCGCTGATGCCCGGGAGACCCGGGATCAAGCAGCAAATGCCGCGCACCACCAGACGAATCTGCACGCCAGCCTGGGAAGCCTCGTACAGCAACCGGATGATTTCCGGGTCTACCAGAGAATTGACCTTTGCTGTGATACCGCTGGGGAGGCCCTTCCGCGCATTTTCCGTCTCCACTTGGATCATTCTGGTAAAGAAGGAACGCATCCCATGCGGAGCCACCACAAAATGCCGGTACTCTGGCGGACGGGAGTATCCAGTGATCACATTGAACAGGGAGGAGGCGTCTGCACCGTACTGACTGTTGCAGGTAAAAAGGCCTAGGTCCGTGTAGATCTTGGCGGTGGAATCGTTATAATTACCGGTGCCTAGGTGCAGATACCGACGAATGCCGTCTTCTTCTTGGCGAACCACCAAAGCGATCTTGCAGTGGGTCTTGAGACCTTGGAGGCCGTAAATGACATGGCAGCCGGCTTTTTCCAACTGATTTGCCCAGTTGATATTGTTCTCCTCGTCAAACCGAGCTTTCAGTTCTACCAAGACGGTGACCTGTTTCCCGTTTTCTGCCGCACGGATCAGGGCTGCTACGATCGGAGAGTGTCCGCTGACTCGATATAGCGTCTGCTTGATAGCAAGAACATTTTCATCCTCTGCGGCCTGTTCGATGAATTTGACTACACAATCGAAACTTTCGTAGGGGTGGTGGACCAAACGATCTTTTTCGCGAATGGCTGTAAAGATGTCGTCGTATCCCCAGAAATCCACCGGAAAAACAGGCTTGATGGGTTTGAAGCTCAGACTTTCAAATCCTTCCAGCCCGGCAAACTTGGAGAGGAAGGTGAGATCCAGCGGGCCGGGGACCGAATAGATCTCTCTCTTTTTGATCTTGAGCTGCTCGACAAGAAAAGCTCGCACATTTTTGTCACAGTTTTGCAGAAGCTCCAACCGCACCGGTCGACCGCGCTTACGCCGCTTGATGGAACGCTTTACTTCATTCATGAAGTCTTCGGCTTCTTCGTCGATCTCCAGATCGGAATCTCGTGTGATTCGGAACGGACAGGCTGCTTTGATGGTGTGCAGCTCGAAGAGCTCATCTAGTTTGTACATGATGACCTCTTCCAAAAGGGTAAAAGCACGCCCTTTTTCACTGGGCAGTTCCAAAAAGCGGGGCAAGATCCCTGGGACCTGAACGATGGCGAAACCTTTTTCATTTTCTTTTGTGTCTTTGCTTTTTAGGAAGACGGCAATATTCAGCGACTTGTTGGAAAGCAGGGGGAAGGGCCGGCTGCTGTCTACCGCCAAAGGCGTCAGCACGGGGAACAGAACTCGTTTGAAATATTCCGAAAGAAAATCGAGCTGCTTTTCGTCCATTCGATCACAGGTGAGGAACTCGACCCCTTCCTGGGATAGGGCCGGAAGAATCGAACGGTGCAATACCGCATACTGTCGATCCATAAAGTGATGGGTTTTGTCCTCCAACTGCGTCAGAAGCTCCTCAGGAGTCAAATCAAAGGTATCTTTGGACTTGTATCCGGAATTGACCTGAGCTTTGACGCCCGCAACACGCACCATAAAGAATTCATCTAGATTAGAACCGGTGATCGACAAAAACCGAAGTCTTTCCATCAACGGATTTTCCTTTTTGGTGGCTTCCTCCAGTACACGAGCATTAAATTCCATCCAACTGAGCTCTCGGTTATAATACGGGAATTTTTTATCAGGCACGTACAACACCTCACTATATGTTTTAGTTGAAATCTTTTTTACAAAGAGAACTTGACCATCAATTCAGGAAGAAGGCCAAAAACGTTCTTGAATAGCTGCGCGGATTCGCCAAAAGCCCAGTTTTCCAACAAAGTATCTCCTGCGGCAGTGGCCTTAAAGATCACCCGGTCTCCCTCCAGAGTAAGCTTAAGATTGTTTAACTTCCCTCGATGAGATTTATCTAGAGCGTTGGCAATCTGAAAAATGGCAGATAATTTCGAAATGACCAGCTTTTCCTCATCGCTCAACCGGGAAAACTCCGGGTCATCGTCGCTGGCAAGAAGTTCAGAACCGCTTCCCGCAACGAATGCTGTTTCCAATGTCTCGGTTTTCGAAAGACCAAATAGATCCATTCCTTTAATCAGGTCGAAAGTACACCGATTGTGCTGACGGACACTGACGAAGCTGCCACAGCTGTGCAGTAAAGAAGCCAGTTCCAAGATCAGTCGTTTGGACGGATCCAATCCGTGGACTTTTTTCAGCTTATCGAAGATACGGCAGGAAAGGTCCCGAATGGTTTCTGCGTGCTTCATGTCACAACGGAAGTTTTTGGCAATATTTTCGGCACAAGCGATAGAGCTTTTTCGGATGAGCATGAGCCGTTGTTCGTCGGTTTTTGGACTTAACGTACATCGAACGACGGCTTCCGTAATGTCTACACAAGGAGAAAGGGCTACCTTCGCCTTTGGGCAGAACCGCAGCATAGAACGGTATATGGCCAACGCCGTATATAATACGGCTGCCTGATCTTCACTGATCCCGTACCGTAAACCGATGCCCTCAGCTGTCATGGAACGCAGCGAAGCATACAGGCTGGCAATATTCTCAGTACTGATTTGGAAGATCGTTTCGGTCTCTTTGGCGTCACACAGTCGAGCGACCAGACGAATATTGGAGCCGGTCAAGATCAAATTCTGCACAGGAAATTCAGAAAGTACGATACGGTTCAGGGTGTTGTCCAGATATTCTTCCACCACCGTATGGATATCGTCCGAAATGTCTGTCATGCCCCGGAGAATATCATATAACCGAAGAGCACCCATGGAAATATTTTGGAAATAAACGATCTTATTCCCGTCGTAAACTGCAATTCCGATGCTGCCCGGTCCGACGTGTGCGATCATAGAAAGGCCTTCTTTCAAAAGACCAGCATGATCCAGCTGCCCCAAGACCTCAGAATAGATGAACGACTTTTCCTGACTGTTTTCCAGCACGGAAACTTCGACCCCATTGCGGACGCGCAGCTGATCCAAGACCAGCGTCCGGTTGGTCGCTTCGCTCAAGGCTGTACAGGAGATGGTTTTCGGCTTGGGGACATTGTAGGACAACAGGGCGTTGGTAAACTTGCCCAGGACACTGGAGAGTTCTCGCAAGCTTTCAAAGGAAATAGCACCTTTTTCAAACACATCGTACCCCAAGTGCAGCGGGTATTCCAGGGAATCCAACATTCGCACGGTGCCCTTGCTCCACTGAGATACGTTCATCCGAACCGTATCTGTACCGATCTCGATGACAGCTGCAATGTTTCCGGTATTCTTTTTGTTCAAAAAGACCCCTCCAAACTGATCGGATTTTCTTGTACCGGATATTCGTTCAGAAATTCATCCTAGCATATAGATGAATCTCGAGTATATTATAACAAATCTTCACGCAAGTTTCAAACCACTTTTTGGCTTTTTTGATGTCAAATCAAAAAAATTTTTCGAGCCTTTTTTGAAAAAGGGGTTGATTTTTGTTTGGGAATTCGCTATAATATCAGAGCCATGAGAGATGGAGAGGTATTCTAATGGTAAGGAGCCACATTGGAAATGTGGTGTGCCGCAAGGCATTGTGCGTTCGAGTCGCATCCTCTCCGCCAAAAGCGCTGGTTTGTTCCGGCGCTTTTTTTGTCCCATCCATTTTTTGCTTGCAACCTGGCTATAAATGCGGTATTATTGGAACACCAACTTTTTGAAAGAAGAGGATGAAACATGAGACGAGATGAGGTCGCTTCTTTTTATGAGGACCTGGACGCTTATGCCGGTAAAACGGTCACTGTTTGTGGTTGGGCGCGGTCCATCCGAGATTCCAAGACCTTAGGGTTTATTGATTTGAATGACGGCACCTGCTTTAAGGGCATTCAAGTGGTTTTTGAAGATGGGAAGATCAATAATTTTAAGGAGATCGCTTCCCAGAATGTGGGCGCGGCCCTCCGGGTCACCGGCGAACTGGCCGCCACGCCCGAGGCCAAACAGCCCTTTGAGATCCACGCCAGTGAGATCGTTGTCGAAGGTGCCTCTGCGCCGGACTACCCTTTGCAGAAAAAGCGTCACTCGGTAGAATTTTTGCGCACCATCGCTCATCTGCGGCCCCGCACCAACCTGTTCAGCGCGGCGTATCGTATCCGCTCAGCGGCGGCTTTCGGCATCCACAAATTCTTCCAAGAGAACGGGTTCCTGTATATTCACACGCCCATCTTCACAGGCAGCGACGCCGAGGGCGCGGGGGAGACCTTCCAGGTCACCACGTTGGATCTGGAGAACGTGCCCCGAACGGAGGACGGCCATGTAGACTACAAGCAGGACTTCTTTGAGAAGAAGATGTCTCTTTCCGTCAGCGGCCAGCTGGAGGCCGAGATCATGGCCATGGCTTTCTCCAAGGTGTACACCTTCGGGCCCACCTTCCGGGCGGAACATTCCAATACCCCCCGCCACGCTGCGGAATTCTGGATGATCGAGCCGGAGTTTGCTTTTGCGGACCTCAACGACGATATGGATGTGATCGAGGCCTGCGTCAAGTATGTGATCAACTTTGTGCTGGCAACGTGCCCGCAGGATATGAAATTCTGCAACAGCTTTGTGGATAAGGGTCTGGTGGAACGCCTGCAAAAGGTGGCTGCCGCCGATTTCGCCCGAATCACCTACACCGATGCTATCACGATTTTGGAGAAGCACAACGATCAGTTCGAGTATAAAGCCGTCTGGGGAGGGGATATCCAGACCGAGCACGAGCGGTACCTGGCAGAAAAGCATTTCGGCAAGCCCGTATTCGTCACCGATTACCCCAAGGACATCAAAGCGTTTTATATGCGTCTGAACGATGACGGAAAGACAGTGGCTGCCACCGATTTGATGGTGCCGGGTATTGGCGAGCTGGTGGGCGCCAGCCAGCGTGAAGAGCGTTTGGATGTGCTGGTGGAGCGTATGCACGAGCTGGGCCTCAAGGAGGAAGACTACTGGTGGTACTTGGAGCTGCGGAAGTTTGGCGGCAACAAGCACGCCGGTTTCGGTATCGGTTTTGAGCGGTTGGTGATGTACCTCACGGGCATCTCCAATATCCGCGATGTTCTTCCTTTCCCGCGTACCACTGGATCTGCGGAGTTCTAAAATGTACCGTTGTGACTATCATGTGCATACCGAATTCAGTGACGATTCTGTATATCCCATGGAAAACGTGGTGCAGGATGCTATTCGGTTGGGTTTGGACGAACTCTGTTTTACGGATCATGTGGACTACGGCATCAAAGACGATTGGGATTCTGGGGTGACCATTCGGTACCGGGACGGAGCGCCCTATGCAAACGTAGATTATCCTCGGTATGTGGACTTGTTTTCAGTACTGAAAGAAAAATATGCCGGACAAATTTCACTGAAGCTCGGGTTGGAATTCGGGATGCAGTGCCATACGATCCCTCAATATGAGTCTCTGTTTGCTCGATATCCCTTCGATTTTATCCTTCTTTCGGTCCACCAGGTGGATGATCAGGAACTGTGGACCCAGGATTACCAGGCAGGGAAGACTCCGCAGGCATATAACGAAGGATACTATCGAGAGCTGCTACATTTGGTCCAGCGCTATCACGCGTACAGTGTTTTGGCACATCTGGACTTGATCACCCGGTACGATCGACAGGGCCCCTATCCGCTTGAGAAGATCCAGCCCATTGTGGCAGAAATATTACGAACGGCCATTGTAGATGGAAAAGGGATCGAGTTCAATACCTCTTTTCACAGGTATGGCCTTCGGGACACAACGCCATCTGTGGAAATCCTTCGCTTATATCGGGATTTGGGCGGGAAGATCATAACGATTGGCAGTGACAGCCATGCGCCTTCCCATCTTGGTGCATACATGGAGGAAGCTATTGGATTCCTAAAGGGTCTTGGTTTTACAGAGTTTTGTACGTATGAAAAGATGCGACCCATTTTCCACAAATTGTGATGTTGTTCCACACCTTGTTCATGAACTGAAAGAAAGCCTCAGGACAAAATGTTCTGAGGCTTTCGTTTTTTGTATGAAGGACGCTTCATTCTTTCCCGTCCCAGCAGTAGGTACAGAGCTTGCATTTCGGAAGACCGACGGAATCCACCAGGTCATCCAAACGATGATAACGCAAACTGGTGAAGTTTTGCTCTTTGCATATGTTTTCGACCATGACGCGGTATTCCTGCGTCTCGGGATCGGAATAGCGTTCGATGTTGTCGGGTTCTTCGGTCCCTTCCAGCTTTTTCACCACACGGCGAGCGATCAGATCCATGAGAGACGCAGAACGGGAGAAGTTTAAGTACTTGCACCCATAGAGCAGGGGAGGGCAGGCCGGCCGAACATGAACTTCCCGCGCACCGTGCTGATAGAGGAAATCCGCGGTCTCCCGCAGTTGAGTTCCACGAACGATGGAGTCGTCGATCAGCACCATGCTCCTGCCTCGGATCAGGTCGTGGACGGGAAGCAGCTTCATATGCGCGATCAGGTCCCGCTGACTCTGCATCGTCGGCATAAAAGAACGGGGCCAGGTGGGCGTATACTTGATCAGCGGGCGAGAGAATGGGACGCCGGATTGATTGGCGTAACCGACCGCATGGGCCGTTCCGGAGTCGGGCACGCCTGCCACCACATCGGGCTCCACGTCATCCCGTTTGGCCAGACGAGCGCCGCAGTTATAGCGCATCTGCTCCACGTTGATTCCTTCATAGCTGGAAGCAGGATAGCCGTAATACACCCATAAAAAGGCACAGATTTTCATCTCGTTTCCAGGACGGATCAAGGTTTGCACACCCTCGGGCGTAACGGCGGCGATCTCACCAGGCCCCAGCTCGCGTTCATCTGAATATCCCAGATTTAAGTAAGCAAAGCTTTCGAAAGAGACGCAGAACGCATTAGCTTTTTTTCCAATGCAGACCGGCGTGCGGCCCAGCCGGTCACGGGCCGCTAAAATGGCGTTTGGGGTCAAGAGCAAAACAGTCATAGAGCCATCGATCAGTTCTTGAGCATACTGGAGGCCTTCGATCAGGTTTGCCCGTTGGTTGATCACGGCTGCTACGAGTTCAGTGGCGTTGACTTCTCCTCCGCTCATTTCCAGGAAATGGGAGTGCCCGCCTTTGAAGAGCGTTTCGACCAACTGCTCCGTATTATTGATCTTTCCAACAGTGACGATCGCATAGGTGCCGTGATGGGACCGTACGATCAGAGGCTGGGGTTCATAATCGGAGATACTGCCAATGCCCATATGTCCGGACATATCGGTAACATCTTTGTCAAATTTGGTTCGGAAAGGTGAGTTCTCAATATTGTGGATCGCACGGTCGAATCCTTTTTGAGGATCGTATACCGCCATGCCCGCACGGCGTGTGCCCAGGTGGGAATGATAGTCCGTGCCGAAAAACAAATCGAACATACAGTTCTCTTTGGATGCCACTCCGAAAAAGCCACCCATACTATCTACCTTCTTTGTTTCAATCCATTTTAAGCGTCAGTATTTTAGCATACTTCCGTCAAAAGTACAACCTTTTTGGCGCAACCCTTTGATTCCTGTGCAAACTGCCTTTTTCAGAACACCGAGAAACGGAAAAACTAAATAAAAACACTATTTTTGAAGGATGGCAAAAATCGACTTGCATTTTGGGTCCTTTCATAGTACAATATGAACCGTTTGAGTCTCAGAAAATGAAGTGCCATTTCCGGGCAAAATTCAATTTAGGCAGGGAGATTGTAATGAGAATGACCGCATTGGATCGGGATGCTCTGCAGAAAGAGCTGGAAGAGGCCCAGAAAGCCTATCGGACCTATCAAAAAATGGACCTCACACTGAACATGGAGCGCGGAAAGCCCTGCGCAAAGCAATTGGATCTGGCTCTGGGCGTGCTGGAGGCGCTGCATGCCAGAAGCGAATTTGCGAATTCTCGGGGAGATGACTGCCGAAATTACGGCGTGTGGAACGGGCTTCCTGAAATGCGTGCCATCTTCAGTGATATGATGGGCGTTCCTGCGGAAGACATCATTTTGGGGAATAATTCCAGTTTGCAAATGATGTTTGACTGTATCTCGCAAGGGTTCACCCACGGGTATGTTGGCTGTGAGCCTTGGTGCAGGCAGGGGGAAGTTCGTTTTCTCTGTCCGGCGCCTGGGTATGACCGTCACTTTGCGGTCACTGAATATTTTGGTATCCAAATGATCCCCATTCCCATGCTGCCTTCCGGCCCCGACATGGATCTTGTGGAGCACCTTGTGGCAGAAGATCCGTCTATCAAGGGAATCTGGTGTGTTCCGAAGTATTCCAACCCTACTGGTATCACCTATTCTGATGATACGGTCCGCAGGTTTGCCTCCCTCAAGCCATCCGCTCCGGATTTCATGATCATGTGGGACAACGCCTACTGTGTCCATGACCTCACTGATACGCCGGATCAGCTTATGGACCTGTATAGCGAGTGCGTTCGGTACGGCACGCTGGACCATGTCCTTTTCTTTGCTTCTACGTCGAAAATCTCCTTCCCAGGTGCCGGCGTCGCAGCGCTGGGGGCCAGTCCTAAAAACATTTTGGCACTCAAAAAGCGCATCACTACCCAAACCATTGGACCGGATAAACTAAACCAGCTGCGGCATATTTTATTTCTGCACGACATCAATGGTGTCAAGGAACTGATGCAGGGCCACCGTGCAATTTTAGCGCCCAAATTCCAGATCGTGCTGGACACGCTGGAGAGAGAACTGGGCGACCGGAACATCGCACGCTGGAGCAACCCGAGGGGAGGCTACTTTGTCAATCTGGACGTCATGAGCGGTTGTGCCAAGCGCGTGGTCGAGCTGTGTGCTCAAGCGGGCCTTTCCTTGACCGCTGCGGGGGCAACTTATCCGTATGGAGCCGATCCCAATGACAGCAATATCCGTATCGCACCCACGTTCCCCCCGGAAGAGGAACTGCAGCAGGCAATGGATCTGTTGTGTGTTTGTGTCCGGCTTGCGGCTGCTGAGAAGTTGTTGGCAAAGCGTCCGTAAGGTGGGATTTTATGCCGATGCATGTGGTGTTTCTTCCTCATCTCGGCCTGGCAATAACTCAGGTAAGGCACCGGCCTCCCGTAGAGAAGCATGCAAAGTGAAGAAACCCACCATGTAGAGCAAGATCCAAAGGCTTTTGCTGACCAGGGAAAAATAGATCGATGCCAGCATGGCCAATGGATGGATCTTGATCGCGCCGGCGATCAGTTTGGGTTCAATGATTTGCCGAATCACAGACAGGATGGCCCAACCGACCAGCAAACCGACCGATTGGGCGAGATCTCCGCAGATCAACCGGTAAAGTGCCATCGGACCGAACACCAAGCCGGGCCCCAAAACAGGAAGAATATCTGCGGTTGCGGTGATGAATCCGGTCGTGAGTGGATAGGGAAGACCCAAAATGACCAATATGACGGTCGCTTCGCAGAAGGTGATCAAATACATCAACAGGGAACACAGCAGGTATTTCTGCCCCTTCCCGTTGGAGCTCTTCAATGCATTTTTCGCATAGGAGCGGGTACGGTCGCTGAAAAGCTGTCGAAAAAAGTCGGTCAATCGATGCAGATCTCTAGCAATAAAAAATGTTGTGAACAGTGTCACGATCAGCATCGTCACGATCGTCGGCAGTGAGGTGAGCACTTGAAAAACAGCACCTAAGATACCTGTAAACAAGTCCATGCCGCTGCGCAGCAGATCGAGGATCTCTTCTTTGTTTCGTTCTAAATATTGAGGGTCCAGTTGCTGAAGAGATTCAGGTATTCGGTTCAGCAGGTCTGCAATCGGTTTTGACCATTTTTCAAAGCCGCCTTGCGACAGTTGTTCGAAGAGAGCGGTCAATTCCCGAACAGCGTACAATGCGACCAGGCCGATCACACTGAATAAAACGGCCAGGCATATTCCTGTGGAAAGCATACAGGCCATGGTCGGAGACAGCTTGAACTTTCTTTGAAGCAACTCCACCAATGGACGTATCACCAACGCCAGCAGAATTCCCAATGCAAATGGCAACGTATAGAAAAAAGTTTTCATCCACAGATAGAACACCAGTGTATACACTGCCCAAAACCGGATCAGTGGAGAAAAACGACGGAGCGCTTTCTTGTCCAGCGTGGGTCGACCTCCTTTCCTGCTACACTGGATAGTATGAGCGAAAAAGAGGCCGATAAGCCTGCTTACAAAACAGAAACAGAAAAAGCGCCTTCTTGGAAGGCGCTTACGCTTTTACAGTTCTTTATTTGCTTTCCGTTCCGGTGAGGAGCCAGAAGACGGACACACCCAGAATATCCGAAAGAGCCAGCAATTCAAAATCCGAAACGGAGCGGATCTGTCCCTCGAGCTTTGAAAGGCCGGAAGCATTTAGATCGACGCCGCGCACCTGCAGCTGTGCAAGCAGTTCTTTTTGCTTCATGCCTTGGCTTTTCCGGGCCTGCTCTACCCGGGCGCCGATCAAGTTCCTGTTTCCCAAAGGCTGGCTCCTCAGACGCACGGTTCTCCCTCCTGTATTGATTGATACATGCTTACCTAGACGGTCAATGAACTCGGAAATAGTTCCATATTCATTTTAATGGAAACCTTTTGTAAAATCAACCTGTTTTTAAAAAAAGAGAAGATAGGACGGGAAAACCCAAAAATACTCTGTACTTTTTCCAGAAAGAGAGTATAATAGGACAAATACCCAAAAGAGTGGAGGCCTTTTTTTGAATGAACTGATTGCTCGAGACCGTGGGCTCACCATGCTGACAGATTTTTATGAGATCACCATGGCCAACGGTTACTTCCAAAACGGTTTTCAAGATACGATTTGCTATTTTGACATGTTCTTCCGCCAGGTCCCGGACTCAGGCGGCTTTGCCATCATGGCTGGAGTAGAGCAGATGGTCCACTATCTGACGGATCTCCACTTTACCTCGGATGACATCGCCTATCTGCGCAGCAAGCGCATTTTTGATGAAAAGTTCCTTCACTATCTGGAAGAGTTCCATTTTGCATGTGATGTGTGGGCGATCCCGGAGGGTACCCCTATTTTTCCTGGAGAACCCATTGTGACCGTGCGGGGACCCGCACTCCAGGCTCAATTTGTGGAAACCATGATCTTGTTGTGCATCAACCACCAAAGTCTGATTGCCACAAAAGCCAACCGCATTGTTCGTGCTGCACAGGGCCGTTCGGTCATGGAATTCGGTTCGCGGCGGGCCCAAGGTTTCGACGGTGCAGTGTTTGGGGCAAGGGCAGCCTATATCGGCGGCTGTTCCGGCACAGCCTGTACTCTGAGTGACAGGCTTTTCGGCGTGCCTGCCTTAGGGACTATGGCGCACAGCTGGGTGCAGCTTTTCGATACCGAGTATGAAGCTTTCCAGGCATATGCCAAGGCATATCCTGATAACTGTGTCCTTTTGGTGGACACCTACAACGTACTGAAGTCCGGTGTACCCAACGCTATCAAAGTGTTTGATGAGGTGCTTCGGCCTTTGGGGATCCGTCCCAAAGGGATCCGTATCGACAGTGGAGATATCACCTATCTGTCCAGGCGGGCGCGTAAAATGTTGGATGATGCAGGATATCCCGATTGTGCCATTACAGCTTCCAATTCGTTGGATGAATATATCATCCAGGATATGCTGCGGCAGGGGGCCAAGGTGGACTCCTTTGGTGTGGGCGAGCGGATGATCACCTCTTCTTCTGAACCGGTGTTTGGTGGGGTTTATAAGCTGGTAGCTGTTGAGAAGAACGGATCCATCGTGCCGAAGATCAAGATCAGCGAGAACGTGGCCAAGATCACCACGCCATGCTTCAAATCTCTTTGGCGGCTCTATGATCGAGATACCGACAAGGCCATCGCCGATGTGGTGGCCATGCACGATGAGATCATCGACGACAACCAGCCTTATGTGCTGTTTGATCCGGAACATACCTGGAAGCGCAAGACCGTGGACAATTTCCGGGCAGTGCGGTTGCAAAAAAAACTGTTCGAAGGGGGAAGATGTCTGTATGAGCCCCGAAATCTGGAAGAGATCAAAGCCTATTGTCAAGCGCAGGTAGATACCCTTTGGGATGAAGTGACCCGGTTTGAAAATCCACATACGTACTATGTCGATCTGTCACAAAAGCTTTGGGATGAGAAGAACCGCTTGCTTTCCCAGCGTTCGTATTGAGGCTTGACAAGAGGAATGTCTGTCCCGTATAATACAGGTGTGTGAGCAAGCCGGACAGTTGCGGGTATCGTGCGAAAGCAGGTATCTGAGGAAAGTCCGAGCTCCTCAGGGCAAGAATAACGGCTAACGGCCGCCGGGGGCGACCCCAGGGATAGTGCAACAGAGAGATACCGCCGGCTTTGCCGGTAAGGATGGAAAGGCGAGGTAAGAGCTCACCGGCGCGGGGGAGACCCCGCGGCCCTGTAAACCCTATTCGGAGCAACACCGTGGAGGAACATTTTGCGTTGCCCTGCGCGTTCCAAGGAGGTGGCGTGAGCCGGTCGGCAACGACCGGCCAAGATAGATGACTGTTCAAGACAGAACTCGGCTTACAGACTTGGTCACACGATTTCGAGCAGGCTGTTCCCGGAAGGGAACAGCTTGCTTTTTGCAGGAGATCAGAAGCCTTTTTGCAAATCCGAATCAATTTATGTGAAATGCACGCTTTTTTTGAATATCTGACCGCTTCAACTTGAATTATTGTGCATGTTGCTACATCAAACACAGAAAAGTCTGTCTATTTTTTTACGAAAATTTCTTTGCAAAAGTCCAAGACTTGTTCTATAATCGGGGTGAAAATCGGGCGGTTTGGGCTGCCCACAGAAAGGTCAGGCGATCAATCATGAAAGTTGCTGTCATTGGCTGCGGCACCATCGCAAATGCCGCGCACATCCCGGCGTACATGAACAACCCGCAGGCTGAGATCGCATATTTCTGCGACATCTTACCAGAACGTGCCCAGGCCGCTGTTGAGAAATATGGGTGCGGCGTCGCTGTGACGGACTATCATCAAGTCCTTGCCGACCCCGAGGTGGAGGCAGTCAGCGTCTGCACGCCCAACAATGTCCACTCCGTGATTGCCATCGATGCGTTAAAGGCCGGAAAAAATGTTCTGTGCGAAAAGCCTGCGGCCCGTGTCTATTCCGAAGCTTTGAAGATGCAGCAGGCGCAGCATGAATCCGGCAAGGTGTTGAACATCGGGGTGGTGAACCGTTTCAATGACAGTGTGAACCGCATCAAGGAGTACATCGACCAGGGCAAATTGGGAAACATTCACCATGTGTATGTGAGTTTTCGTGCCCACCGTTCTATCCCGGGATTGGGCGGTGCGTTTACCACCAAGGAGATCGCAGGCGGCGGCGCACTGATCGACTGGGGCGTGCATTACTTGGATATTGTCATGTACTGCTGCGGTGACCCCAAAGTCAAGACCGTTTCGGGCGAGACGTTCTGCACACTGGGCAAAGACATGAAAAACTACGTCTATACCGATATGTGGGCCGGTCCGCCCAAGTATGACGGAGTCTATGATGTGGATGACTCGGTGACGGCGTTGATCCGTACCGCAGGACCTGTGATCACAGTCAACGGCGCCTGGGCGCAGAACATCGGTGAAGCAGAGCAGTACATCGATTTTATGGGCGATAAGGCAGGGATCCGCCTGCACTACGGTTCGGATTTCACCGTGTATACCACGGAAAACGGTGCACTGACAGCTTATACCCCCAAGTTCAATCGTCGGGATCACTTCCAGACAGAGATCGACGCCTTTGTGGAGTGCATCCAGACAGGGAAGAAGCTGCCCTCTCACATCGACACTGTGATCGTGACTGCGGAGATGATGCAGGCTATTTACGACTCTGCAGAGCAGCATCGGGAGATCGTTTTAGAGTAAGTTTCGGGTAAGTTCTTTCCATCCACATTGTGTTCAAGAAAGGAGAATTCATGATGTATCCCTTTTCGATCGGCGTGATCCTGGACTCTTTCCGTACAGACATCGCGACAGCGTTGGATAAAGCTCAGGCGGTGGGTGCTGCAGGTCTGCAGGTTTATGCCACCCACGGGGAGATGTCCCCTGAGGAAATGACGGCAGAGAAACGCAGGGAGTTTCTCAATGCTGTCAAAGATCATGGACTGACGATCTCTGCGCTGTGTGGGGATCTGGGCAAAGGGTTTGGGGATGCCGAACTCAATCCGGATCTGATCGAGCGTTCCAAGCGGATCCTGGATCTGGCCAAGGATCTGGAGACCAATATTGTTACGACCCATATCGGCGTTGTACCGGATGACCCGAATCATCCCAGGTATCGCGTGATGCAGGATGCCTGCGGTCAGCTGGCTGGCTATGCCGACCAGATGGATGCTCATTTTGCCATTGAGACAGGTCCGGAGAAGGCCAATACACTGTGCGGTTTTTTGGATAGTCTCCATTCTACCGGCGTGGCGGTGAATCTGGATCCGGCCAATTTCGTTATGGTGACCGGGGACGACCCGGTAGCCGCTGTGTATACGCTGAAAAAGTATATCGTTCACACCCATGCCAAAGACGGTCGCCGCCTCTATTATCGGGATCCCGAGGCCCTGTACGGTCTGGCGGAAGAGGATATGCTGGCAGATGCTTCCTATATCGAACTGCCTTTGGGCGAAGGCGATGTGGATTTCCCGAACTATCTCAAGGCATTGGATGAGATCGGCTATCAGGGCTTCCTGACCATCGAGCGGGAGGTAGGGGACGATCCTGAGGGAGATATTCGGAAGGCGGTCAAGTTCTTGGAGCAACTGATCCGCTGAGTTGGACGCAAATATGGGCACTCCCGATGGTTCGGGAGTGCCTTTTCGTGAGGAATCATGCAGGAAAGCTCTATGAACAGCGCTGTTGGGTCCTTTTTGACACTGGCAGCGTGGATCAACGGATTTCGATCCGGTAATAAATGAGGGGAAAGGGTATGGACGAAGGGCAAAACAAAGGGCGGTTGGCGTCCTGGATGACCAAAGAGAACTTGAAAATATTCGGTATTGTCAACCTGGGAACTTTACTGCTCAGTGTGGGGGTGTACTTCTTTAAATTTCCAAATCACTTTACGACCGGCGGTGTCAGCGGAATCTCCATCATTCTGGGCAAGTTTTTTCCAAATATTTCGTCTGCCACGTTCGTTGCGGCCATCAATATTATTTTGCTGATCCT
This sequence comes from uncultured Clostridia bacterium, assembly GCA_947632385.1. Lineage (GTDB taxonomy): Bacteria > Bacillota > Clostridia > Oscillospirales > Acutalibacteraceae > Acutalibacter. The sequence goes on from CANRPD010000014.1 coordinate 38,740, forward strand.
GGGGTTCCTTTTTATCGGTCGATCTTTTGGGATCTTGACCGCCTACTGCAGTTTGATGTACTCTTTGGAGACATGGCTTTTTGAGTGGTTGTTCCCTATGGATGCTCCTTTTACCGATCAACCCTTGCTGGAGCTCTGCTTTGCTATCTTTTTGCCGGCGGTGGGTTCCGCCCTGCTGTTTAATTACAACGCCTCCAGCGGTGGGACGGACATTGTGGCCATGATCCTGAAAAAGTATTCCTCCATCGGAGATATCGGGAAAGCGCTGATGATCAGCGACAGCCTCATCGCCGTTTCTTCCTGCTTCATTTTCGGGATGCAGGTGGGCATGTTTTCTTTGCTGGGTCTTTTCCTCAAATCCTTTGTGGTCGACTCGGTGGTGGAAAATATCAATCTGTGCAAGTGCTTCTTCATTATCACCACCAAACCGGACGAGATCAACGATTACGTGATCCACAAGCTGCATCACAGCTCCACGATCCTCCATGCGACCGGCGGGTATTCCCATACGGAAGAAAAGGTGGTCATGGTCGCCTGTCGCAGGCGGGAAGCCGTTTGGCTCCGGCAAGTGTCCAAGAGGATCGATCCGCATTCCTTTATGCTGATCACCAATTCCAGTGAGATCATCGGAAAGGGATTCCTTGCCGTGTGATAGGCACGGAAAAAGATTTTCGTCACAATTTGCAAATGGGTTCGGGATGTGCTATACTTCTAGCAGGAAGTCAGCCATTTCGAGCCCGTTTGATCTTTTGAGGTGATTCTATGGAGAACCGAGAGGCCTATCGGCAGGAATTTTGCAGGATTTTCAAGGAAAAAGTCACCCGTGAGGGCAGCGACCGGCTGTTGAACTGGCTCTCCGGTACGGATTTTTTTACTGCGCCGGCCAGCACCAAATACCATGGCGCCTGCGAGTGCGGTCTGGTGATGCACAGCATCAATGTGTATCAAGTCTTGCGGGGGAAATACTTTGAAGAAGGGGACAACGAGGAGTCCTTTGCCCTGTGCGCGCTTCTCCACGATGTGTGCAAGGCGCAGTTTTACAAGGTTTCCTCCCGAAATGTGAAAAACGAAGAGACCGGAGCCTGGGAAAAACAACCCTATTATTCCGTAGAGGATATGTTCCCGTATGGGCACGGAGAGAAGTCTGTGTATCTCATCGAGCGATTTGTGCGCTTGAAACCCGCCGAGGCCATGGCCATTCGCTGGCATATGGGCGGCTTTGATGATGCAACCAAGGGCGGCAGTTTTGCGGTCAGCACGGCCTTCGATCGGTATCCGTTGGCGGTGAAGCTGCATCTTTCCGACCTGGAAGCAACCTATCTATTGGAGCACGGGACCTCTGCTGTGCGCCGAGGCAGCTGAAAGGAGGCCGCTCTTTGGACGCGATAATCACCAACGAATTGACCAAGCGTTTTCAAACCGTTTCTGCGCTGCAGGGCGTCAATCTTCGTGTGCCAGAAGGCGTGGCCTTCGCCTGTGTGGGAGGGCCTTCTTCCGGGAAGACCACTTTGATCCGCATCCTTGCCGGCCTTTGCCGGCCAACGTCCGGAGACAGCTTTGTGCTGGGGATCTCCACGTTTTTTGAATCCGAAAAGCTGCATGGTGTCGCAGGTGCGGTCCTGAATTCCGCGCGCATGTACGATCACATGACTCTTTCCGAAAATCTGCGTTTTTTTGCCGGCCTCAATGGTGTTGACGAAAACGATGCCATCGATCGGTTATCGCAGCTGCTGCATCGGCTGGATATTTGGGAACACCGGGATCAGACGGTGGACAGGCTGACCACTGGCGTTCGGGTGCGGGCTGCCCTGGCCCGTGCGTTGATGAACCGGCCACGGGTATTGCTCATCGACGAACCGGATGGGGGGTTGGACCGTGAAACGGCCGATCACATGCGGGAATTGCTTTCCTATTGGGTGACGCAGGAGGGAATGACGGTCCTGCTGTGCACTCGAAACATGGCCTATGCCCAGTTGCTTGGCAGTCAGTTTGCGGTCATACACCAGGGGGTGCTGCGTGCCTCCGGAGATATGGAAGCACTGCGGGAACGGGCCGGTGTGCGGTGCCGTGCACTGCTTCGTCTGGGGGAAGGACAGCAGCCGCCCAAAGGGTTTGTCCGGTGCGATGCCGGCTGGCAAAAGGATCTGGACAGCGAAGAAGAACTGCCTCGGATCGTCTCCAGGGCGGTATTCGATGGAAAAGAGATTTACGAGGCACGCATCATCCCGCCGACACTGGAGGAACTGTATACGGCTCTTCTGGAAGGTGGCGCAGAAAGGATCGGTGAACTGGATGGATTCCAAGAAGACAGCGAGGACGGATACAAAGACACAGAGACCGCCCCGGAAGACGGCTCTGAAGATCCAGAAGAAGGAAGCCAGGAAACAGGGCTTTTTTAAATCCATCGGGCTTTTTTCCTCCATTGAGACCACCTTGATGCGAAAAGACCTCAATGCGATCTGGCGAAGGAAGGGGATCCGGGCGTTGCTTATGATCATGCCTGCCGTTTTGGTGGTCGTGATCCCGCTGGCCTATTTTGCCACCATCAGCCTGCTGCCGGTCCCAGAGACCGCTCACAGACCGGAGGTGCTTCTTTCACTGCTCTCCGCTGAGACGGCTGGCCACGGCTATCGGCAGTTTTGGATGGACGCTTTCACCTCACTCATGTGTCCTATGCTGTTCCTAGCAGTGCCAATCGTTTGTGCGGTCACTTCAGCCGCCTGCGTTTTTGTCAGCGAAAAAGAAAACCACACCCTGGAGACGTTGCTGCTGTCACCCATGAGCAGCCGGTCTATCTTCAATACGAAGATCACGGTGTGCGTGATGGTCACCATCATCATCTCCGTAGTTTCATTTTTTGTGTTTGCCATCACGGTCTCCGTTGCGGATATCGTAATCTCTGCTCCGTTTTTCATGAGCTTGGAATGGCTGGTCACGCTGTTTCTGCTCATGCCTTCCGTGACGCTGTTTTCCGTGGTTTTTGTCACGCTGTTGATCCATCGAGTGGGCAGTGTGGGGGAGTGCCTGCAAACGGTAGGGTATATCCTTCTTCCGTTTTTGGTTCTGTTTTTGATCCAATTCACTGGCGCGATCCGACTGAACGCGTTGTTTTTGGGTGTGCTTTCGGTCGTTCTTTTCGCTGTTTCGGTGCTTCTTTTTAATTTTTCTGCCCGGCGATTTAATGCGGACAGCCTTTTTTCCCGCACTGGTTCCATTTGATCCGGCCGCTTTTGACGCGAGCGGATCCCCTCTTGACAGCTTTTATTGGATTTGATACAATGAAAATATCAGTTATAAGCAATCTTTTTTTCAGAAAGGAGACAAAAGGATGGAGATTTCATACAAACCCAAGGGAGTCTGCTCCCGCCAGATCGACATCGTTTTGGACGGCGATGTGATCAAGTCCGTCAAGTTCACCGGGGGCTGCAACGGCAATACCCAGGGGGTCGCCGCTTTGGCCGTTGGAATGACGGCGCAAGAGTACATTGCCCGCTGCAAGGGGATCAACTGCGGTGGAAAAGGCACTTCCTGCCCGGATCAGTTGGCTCATGCGCTGGAAGAAGCTTTGGAAGCCGCTGTGCATTGAGTCCATATTAGGCTATATTTAGGTGAATAAAGTTGGAGGGCGCTGTCAAACGACAGCGCCCTCCAGTCTTACTGGGCTATCAGCATCCGCAGCCGTTTCCGCAGCCGTTCCCACAGCCGCAGCCATCGTTTGCCGTAGCGTATCCGTTGCCGCCAAAGCCGCAGCCGCCGCAACACAGCAGGATCAGCACGATGATGATCACCCAAGTACAACCGTTATTACCGCACATAGAATTGTGCCTCCTTTCGTTTACAGTCCATCCTATGTGGGTCTGGGAAAAGTGTTCCGGATGATAAAAACGCAAAAAAAATTGGAGATCGTGAGAAATTGGAAGAAAATGAAAGCATTCGAGAGATTTTGAGCCATTTTGAACCTAGATTTGACTTTTATTGACCTTGAATTTGCTGCGAAAACGTGTATAATTAAAGTCAAAGAAAGTCAAAGGCAAAAAACGAACTGAAATGTTATTGGGTTTTGGAAAGGGATGAGGAGATGCGAATCAGCGACAGCGTGGCAAACTATATTTTACAGTTGCTCAATGCAGCGGACGGCACTGCAGAGATCCAGCGAAACGAGCTGGCCAATCTGCTGGGGTGCGTCCCCAGCCAGATCAATTATGTGCTTTCGTCCAGATTTACACCGGAACAAGGGTACTTGGTCGAAAGCCGGCGAGGCGGCGGCGGGTACATCCGCATCACCCGGATGCAGATCACAACGTCGGATATGATCATGCACATCATCAATGCGGTGGGGGATGAGCTGGACGCGGGAACGGTCCGTGCCATGTGTGAAAACATGGTCTACAGCGGCGTATTGGGCCGCACAACAGCGGCAGTGGTCCAGGCTGCTACCTCCGAGAAGGCACTGGTCCAGGTCCCCAGAGAGCTGCGCGACCGTGTCCGTGCTGCGATTTTCAAAAATGTTTTGCTTGCTGCCAGAATGTGACGCACATACTACCCAAAGGAGGTTATTCTTATGATCTGTCAGGTTTGCGGAAAGAAAATGGCTACGACGCACGTAAAAAGTATTGTGAACGGAAAGCTGACCGAGCTGCACCTCTGCGACGATTGCGCTCGAGAACAAGGCTACAGCGGATGGATGAATCCCTTCAGCTTCGACTTCGGCAACATGCTGGGCGGACTGTTGGGTGGTGTGAAGTCCGGTGGAGAGGTCAAACGCTGCGAGAAATGCGGAGCCAGCTTTGAAGAGATCGCCGAATCCGGGAAGATCGGCTGTGCCCATTGTTATGAGACCTTCCGGGACCGGCTATTGCCCATGATCCAACGGATCCACGGCACGGCAGTCCATAAGGGCAAGGTCCCTGGGGGCTCCGCTTTGCGGGTCGTGGAAGAAAACAGCAAGATCGTTCCCGCCCGTTCGGCTTTGGAAGAAAAACGCAGAGAGATGCAAAAGGCCATCGAGGCCCAGGAGTTTGAGAAAGCCGCGGTGCTCCGCGACGAGATAAAGGAGCTGGAAAAAGGTGAATAATTCGGTCAAATGGTATGAAAAAGAGGGCCCGGTCCGCGAAGAGGTCGTCAGCACCCGGGTGCGCCTTGCCAGAAACCTGCGTCAATATCCCTTTTCCTGTCGAGCCACCGCCCAGCAAAAGGCGGAGATCGAAGAGAAAGTCAAGAGCGCCTTGTTGTCCGGAAACAGCATCCTTTCCCGCGAATTCCGCTTTGTCCCCTTGGAGGATCTAAACGAGATCCAATCCATGTCCTTGGTCGAACGGCATGTAGTCAGTCCCGAGTTTATCGCCGATCCGCGGGGAAAGGCTGTTTTGGTCAACGAGGACGAAAGCGTGTCCATCATGATCAACGAGGAGGATCATTTGCGCATCCAGGTGATGGGCAGCGGGCTGACGCTCAAAGAGACGGCAGAGACCGCCGACCGGTTGGACACCCTGCTGGGGGAGACCTTGGACTTTGCTTTTGACCCGCAGCTGGGCTACCTGACCCAGTGTCCCACCAACCTGGGGATCGGGATGCGCGCTTCGGTGATGCTCCATCTGCCCGCCTTGACGGCTACGGGCGCCATGAACCGGTTGTTTGCCAGCCTGTCCAAGCTGGGTATGGCGCTGCGCGGGTCCTACGGAGAGGGCAGTAAAGTGGTCGGGGACATGTATCAGCTTTCCAACCAGATCACCTTGGGGCTCAGCGAGGCGGAAGCCCTGGCCAATTTGAGCAGCATTTCCGATCAGATCATTGAACAGGAGCGCAAAGCAAGGCAGCAGCTGTTGTCCGGACTCTCCGCCCAGGATAAAGTTTTCCGTGCGGCCGGGGTGCTGAAAAGCGCACGGCTGCTCTCCAGCGAAGAGTGCATGGAGCTGCTCTCTCTGGTACGGCTGGGCCTGACAGGCGGCCTGCTCCATGGATTGGATTTTGCCGCCTTGAACAGCCTCTGTGTAAAGCTCCAGCCCAATACACTTTCCGCAAACAGCAATGTGCCGCTGGACGAGGCCGCCCGGGATACTCTGCGGGCCACGGTCGTCCGGTCGGCTCTGGAAACCATCAAGGAGTGAGTGCAATGATGTATCATTTCAACGGATTTACCGAAAAAGCCAACAAGGCCTTGAATTTGGCCGTAGAAAGCGCCCAGGATATGGGCCATGACTATGTCGGCAGCGAACATGTCGTGCTTGGCCTGCTGAAGGAAGGGACCGGCGTGGCCAGTACCGTCCTCAACAAATTGGGGGCTACCGCCGAAGCCTATGAGAGCCTGATCCGGGAACGGGTGGGCACCGGTGAACCGACCTCCCTTTCGCCCAACGCCTTCACACCCCGTACCAAGCAGATCCTGCAAATAGCCGCCATGGCAGGCGCCCGGCTGCACAACTCCTATGTGGGCACCGAACATTTGCTGATCGCCGTTATGGAGGATGAATCCTGCTACGGGATGCGGTTTCTGCATCAGCTGGGAGTCGAATCCAGCCGGATCGTCTCCGAGCTTTCGGCATTGCTCAACAACACCACCTTTGCCGCTGGGAATGGAGAGGCCCAGGCCGCAGGGGAGAATCAGCCCCGGGGCGAAGGCAAGGCCCTGGACCAGTTTGGGCGTGACCTGACCAAACTGGCTGCCGAGGGGAAGATCGACCCGGTCATCGGCCGGGAGCAGGAGATTGAACGGGTGATCCAGATCCTTTCCCGGCGGACCAAGAACAACCCGGTGCTCATCGGCGAACCCGGTGTGGGCAAGACCGCTGTGGCAGAAGGACTGGCTCTCAAGATCTATTCCGGGGACGTCCCGGATCTCCTGAAAGGCAAGCGCATCGTTTCCTTGGACCTGACCGGCATGGTTGCCGGCACCAAATACCGGGGCGATTTTGAGGAACGGATCAAGAGTGCCATCGACGAGGTGAAAAACGACGGCAGCGTGATCCTCTTCATCGATGAGCTGCACACGATCATCGGAGCCGGTTCCGCCGAGGGCTCCACGGACGCCGCCAATATTTTGAAACCCGCCCTGGCTCGAGGCGATTTCCAGGTCATCGGCGCGACGACGATCGAAGAATACCGAAAGCACATCGAAAAAGACGCCGCTTTGGAGCGTCGCTTCCAGCCGGTCACCGTGGATGAGCCCAGCGAAGAGGAAGCTGTGGCGATCCTAAAGGGGCTGAAGGACCGGTACGAGGCCCACCACAAGGTCACCATCACCGATGAGGCCATCGACGCTGCCGTGACGCTGTCTGCACGGTATATATCCGACCGCTTCCTGCCGGATAAGGCCATCGATCTCATCGATGAGGCCGCCTCCCGTGTACGGCTCAGGACCTTTACAGCGCCGGAGGACCTGCAGGATCTGGAAAAACAGATCAAAGAGATCGAAAGCGAAAAGGCCGCTGCAGTCAATTCTCAGGACTTTGAGCATGCGGCTGCCCTGCGGGATCAGCAGAAGGCGCTGCAAGAGCGCCTGGAGAAAGAAAAAGACGAGTGGGCCGCCCGCAACGAGCGAAACAACTCTGTGGTGGGGCCCAGCGACATCGCGGATATCGTGTCCATGTGGACCGGTGTTCCGGTGACGCAGCTGACGGAGGAAGAGAGCCAGCGCCTGCTCAAGCTGGAAGATACCCTGCACAAGCGCGTGATCGGCCAGCAGGAGGCAGTCACCGCCATTTCCAAGGCCATTCGCCGGGGAAGGGTCGGGCTGAAGGACAAGAACCGCCCCATTGGCTCCTTTATCTTCCTGGGGCCCACCGGCGTGGGCAAGACCGAGCTCTGCAAGGCTTTGGCCGAGGCCATGTTCGGTGACGAAAAAGCCATGGTGCGGTTCGATATGTCCGAGTATATGGAGAAGCACACCGTATCCCGCCTGGTGGGGTCTCCTCCCGGCTATGTGGGGTATGATGAAGGCGGCCAGCTCACCGAAGCGGTCCGGCGCAAGCCCTATTCTGTGGTGCTGTTCGACGAGATCGAAAAGGCCCATCCGGATGTGTTCAACATCCTGCTGCAGATCCTGGAGGACGGCCGTGTCACCGATTCACAGGGGAAAACGGTGGACTTCAAAAACACAGTGATCATCATGACGTCGAACGTAGGTGCCCGGTTGATCACGGAAAAGCAGCAGAGCCTGGGCTTTACGGAGTCCTCCAGCGATTCCGGGGACTTTGAGCGCATCAAGGAACTGGTGATGCGGGAACTCAAGAACCTGTTCCGGCCCGAATTCCTCAACCGGGTGGACGACATCATCGTGTTCCACAAGCTCACCCGGGAGGACACCACGCAGATCGCCGAAAAAATGCTGGGGACGCTCCAGGAAAAGCTGCGGGAGATGGAGATCGACATGGAGTTTGCCCCCGAGGCGGTGGACGCCGTTGCCCAGAAGGGGTACGATCCCGTCTACGGAGCCCGTCCTTTGCGCAGAGTGATCCAAAGCGACATCGAAGATGCCGTCTCAGAGCGCATGCTGGAAGGGACTGTCACCGCCGGCAAACGGTATCGCTGCAGTTTTGCAGAAGGCAAGTTTACCTTTACCGAGCAATAACGATGCAAAAGGAGCCCCGGTCGTTTCGGCGGGGGTCATAAGAAAGGTTTATCAAGTTTTGCAGGGACGGCATGATTTCGGTCATGCCGTTTCCTGCTTT
>CANRPD010000015.1 GCA_947632385.1 uncultured Clostridia bacterium
TTTGGCCGGTTCCTTCTTCTCTTTTTTGTGAACTTCCCAGCTCCCTTGTCCAATATGTATTGTAGCACTACAGAAAATTTTGGAAAAAAAGCCGAAACCCTCTTTACAATTTTCCGGACTTGTACTAAAATGAAAGTAAATCCTGGCATGTGGCCTTTGCCCATGTCGAATAGACTGGAGGACTTTATTATGGCAAAGTTAAAGATCGGCTTCATCGGCTGCGGCGGCATCGCCAACCAGAAGCACCTGCCCGGCATGGCCCAGCAGAAGGAGTATGTTGATCTGGTGGCTTTCTGCGACCTGATCCCTGAGAGAGCCGAAAAGGCTGCCAAGGAGTATGGCACTCCCGACGCCAAGGTCTATACCGATTATCATGAGCTGCTGGCTGACAAGTCCATCGACGCCGTGCATGTTCTGACCCCCAACATCGCCCACTGTGAGATCACCGTGGCCGCTCTGGAAGCCGGCAAGCATGTGCTCTGCGAGAAGCCCATGGCTGCTACCACTGCAGACGCCAAGAAGATGCTGGAGGCCCGTGACCGCACTGGCAAGATGCTGACCATTGGCTATCAGTACCGTCATTTCCACGAGAACGCTGTGGCCCGCAAGGTCGTGGCCGATGGCTGGCTGGGCGATATCTACTATGCCGAAGCGACCTATCTGCGCCGCCGTGGCGTGCCCACTTGGGGCGTGTTCACCGACAAGTCCAAGCAGGGCGGCGGTCCGTTGATCGACATCGGCACCCATGCGCTGGACAACACCCTGTTCATGATGAACAACTACGAGGTCGAGTACGTGGTCGGCACTTCCTTTGAGAAGCTGGGCCGCCTCCTCGATCCGGAGCATCAGGGCCAGGTCAGCTTCATGGGCGACCATGACAGCTGGAACAATGAGACCTATGACGTGGAAGATTCCGCTGTGGGCCACATCAAGATGAAGAACGGTGCGGTCATCAACCTGCGCGCCTCCTGGGCCATCAACATGGCTGAAGAAGCAGGCGGCGACGGAAGCGCTCATGTGCTGCTGTGCGGCACCAAGGGCGGCCTGGACACCCTGGCCGGCCGTGTTCGCCTCAACCATGTGATCGCGAACCAGCCCACCATCTCCTGGGTCGGCAATCAGGTCCGTGGCTTCATCCCCGGCTTCTCTCAGGGCCCCGCCCCTGTCAGCAAGGAGCATGATATCTGGGTCAAGGCACTCCGCGGCGAAGGCGACCTGTTCGTCACCGCTGATCAGGCCTTCGTGGTCACCAAGATCCTGGATTCCATCTATTACTCCTCCAAGCACAACAAGCCCGTGTACTTCGACGAGGAAGGCATGCCCATCTTTGACTGATCGCACGGCGTACATCCAACCATAACGAGACAAGGAGGAATTTTCCCATGCAAAATGTAAACCTGCAAGTGTATTCCTTCGGCCATGACTCTCCCCTGTCCTTCTTGGAAAAACTCAAGTGCGCGGCTCAGATGGGTTACGCCGGTGTGGAGTTTGCCCGGGGATATGAGGATCTCCCTGTTGAGACGGTGCAGCAGACCCTGAAAGAGGCCAACTTGAAAGCCGTTTCCGGTCACGTGGCCTTTGAGTTCATGGAGAACGACATCCCCTACCTGGCCAAGCTGGGTGCTACCTTTGTTGCCTGCCCCATGACCTCTTTTGCCAATGCGGAAGAGGCCAAGGAAGTGGCTGAGGAGCTCAACAAATGGGGTAAATTTGCCAAGCCCTATGGGGTCACCATCGGCTATCACAACCACACCCAAGAGTTCAACACGGACCAGGGCAAGTACCTGTATGACTGGGTCATTGAGAACACCGATCCCGAGACCGTCGCCTTTGAGATTGACTGCGGTTGGGCTTCCGCCGCCGGGATCGACCCGGTCGCGTACATCCAGAAGCATGCCGGCCGCATCGCTGCCATCCATATCAAGGAAAACGGCGCTGTGATCGGTCCCGACCCGGCCTCTTCCCGCCATGAAAAGCGGGAGTTCCCGAAGTTTGAGCTGGACGAGAACGGCAAACCCATCTTCCCGCCCGAGTTCCTGGCCAAGATGGCCGAGCGCGAGAAGCTGAACGTGCCCACCGGTTCCGGCATCGTGGACTGGAAAGCTGTCAAGGCGGCTGCAGATGCGCAGCGTGAAGGCGTGCTCTATGTGGTCGAGCGCGAGGCAAGCTACGGTGGCAAAGACCGTGTCACCTGCCTGAGCGAAGATGTTGCCTGGCTGAAAGCCAACGTCTAAATACGATTGCATTACAAAAAACCGGCCCCTGTTTCAGGGGCCGGTTTTTTGTTTCAGTTTATTTCAATAGAACGGCTGTCAAGTGGAGAGCATCGGTCTGATATAGATCCTCTAATTTCAATTCCGGTTCCGTGTAGGTAAGCTGTGTGCCCCGAAACGTCACGGTGTGAACCCCGTCCCGAGCCAACTGCATGCGCAGGTCATCATCGGCATCTGTCAGGAAAAGCTTAGACGAAGCCAAGATCAGGTCCACACACTGGACACCATCGACTGCGGAATAGCACACCAACTGGTCTTTTCCGGTGATCGGCATCCCGTTTTCCAAAGAAAGATATGGGCCTCTGCTATCTCCGTTGCGGAAGGTATAAAAGTGGTTTAGATCGGCCGGCCCCAAAGAGTACTCCCGATAATTCACCAAAGCCCTAGCGCCCGTATAGCGCATGACAGCGCCGGTATAGACCGTATCTTCCACTCGGGTGTAGAGATTGAATCCGTACTGTTCGACGGCCCTGTTGTCGAGATTGCGCTCGTATCCGTCACAGCTGGTAATGATCCCATAGGTAAAGCCCTGGTCGATCATTTGCTGGGCCAGATAATCCACGATAAACGCATTGCGCAACCACATGAAATCCACAAAGGTCTCTATCCCGTTCTCCCGGGCGTATTGGAGATATGCATCGGAAACCTTCAGACGTACCTGATTATTTCCCAACAGTTCAAAGTCCACGGACGCCGGGTCCCGTGCAAAGGCAGCGACCTCGCCAAAAAAGGTTGCAAGCTCCTCGTTTTGCAGCGGATCAAAATCAACCGTCTCGGAATCATCATGACAGAAGAACGTATTCGAGTATTGAGCATAAGCGGGGCCCAAATAGATCGTCCGATCTCCTGCCTTTTGTAAAGTCTCAAGAGCAGAATAGAGCAGATCCTCCACGGTGAAGATCTCATTGGGCGTATGATTGATCTGATACAGGCTCACGATGTCTTCAAATGCTGCGTCCACATTGAACTGGCGATAGGCAGAGACCATTACAGTGGAGTAAAGAGTGATGAGTTGTTTGCGACGAACGGCAGATACCCCGCCATCTTCACCCAGATTGTATTGGACCGTGATCTCATCACTTAAATTGGCCCGGGCAGCAGAGTCGATTTCGATCTCTTCCCAGGTTTTCTCCGGAGATACCAGATTCATCACGCCGTAAGCGATACCGGCGGTCCCGATCAAAAGCAAAAGGGCCACCAAAATCAGGCGTAAAAGAATGTATCGGTTATCAACCTCGATGTCTTCAGGAGACTGTCCCGAATTTGTTTTTTTCTGAAATAACGCCATAGGAATCACCCGATCAAACGGCGAAGCGCCGTGAGAATTCATGAAGTGGACCGCGGGTCCATTGTAACACAGCCCAGGCGAAAAAGTCAACCAAGAGAACCCCCTGGAAAGATGAAACGAGCGGGACGTTTTCCAACGTCCCGCCCGTCTGTTAAGAACCAGAAAACGATCGATTACAGGAGCGACAGCCCAAGCAACACAAGGAACAGAACGATCAGCACACCAATAAAGATAAAACCATAGATGGCACCCTTCCGGCAAGCCTTGAAATTGCGAATGTAGCGGTGCGTCCTGAAAAGATGAGCTGCGATCAAACCGAGGATAGGCAGGATAAAGGAGAAAATCGCATACCAGGCACTTCCAGTATCCCGAGTGGGAGAACGCAAGAACTCTTCGCTTGCCTTGGCCTCCATAAGCTCCTTGGGCGGACGATGGGCATCCACACCCTCATCCCCTGCAATGGAGATCGGCTGAAGGTTCACACCCTTCTCCCGAATGGCCTTGTATTCCTCGATCTCCTTCTTGTTGCCATATACCCAGTGGTTGTGGCCGATATCGACCAACTCCGGTTGATCGGTGCTGTAGTCATGCACAGAAGGATCATACGTATAGAGGACCTTCTTCTTCTCCAGCTGCGGGTCGGGAATGGGAATAGCAGAAATCAGCGAGTGGGTATAGGGATGCAGCGGGAAGGCGAAGAGCTCCTCAGCGTCAGCGATCTCAACGATATGACCCTTGTAAATAACGCCAATGCGATCGGAAATAAACCGGACGATGGATAGGTCATGGGCAATGAACAGATAGGTCACGCCCTTCTCTTCCTGGAATTTCTTCAGTAGGTTAAGCACCTGGGCACGGATGGAAACATCCAGAGCGGAGATGGGTTCGTCAGCAACGACCAGCTCAGGCTCCATGACCATGGCGCGGGCCAAGCCAATACGCTGCCGCTGTCCACCAGAAAATTCGTGGGGATATCTGGTCAGATGTTCGGGGAGCAGGCCCACTTCTTCAATGATCTTTTCCACCTTGCGAACACGGTCCGCTTCGTTCTCAAACAGATGGAAGTTGTACAGGCCTTCGGAAATGATGTAGTCAACCGTTGCGCGTTCGTTCAAGGATGCCGCAGGGTCCTGGAAGACCATCTGGATGTTCCGAATCACTTCACGGTCCAAAGAATGAGGGATCTTGCCGGAAATGCGCACCCCACGGTAATCGATCTCACCATTTGCCAACGGATTGACACGAATCACAGCACGGCCAATGGTCGTCTTGCCGGAACCGGACTCGCCCACCAGGGAGAACGTCTCACCCTTGTAGATGTCAAACGATGCGTTCTGGACTGCCTTGACAGCAGTATCCCCCTTACCGAAGGTGATATCCACATTCTTCAGGGAGAGCAGGACCTCCTTGCCGGTCTCATCAATGGGTCCCTTTTCGGGCAAGTGGGTAACGCGCTTATCTTGGGTCGTATTCTTCGTAGCCACTTTCTTATACCCCCTGAATGTTAAATACTTCTACGAGCTTTTCATGGATATTCTGGATGCCCTCGGGCTTCTCGATCTTGGGCGCTCTGGGATCCAGCAGCCAGGTCTTGGCGAAGTGCGTCTCACTGACCTGGAACATAGGCGGCTCCATGAGCGTGTCGATCTTCAAGCAGTGCGGGTTCCGGGGCGCAAAGGCATCACCGACGATGTTGTTATACAGCGAGGGCGGCGTACCGGTAATGGAATACAGCTTTGTGTTTTTCCGTGCAAGCTGCGGCAAGGAAGACAGCAGAGCCCACGTATAAGGATGCCGAGGATCATAGAAAACTTCCTCTACGGTGCCCACTTCGATCAGCTGGCCAGCATAGAGCACCGCCACACGGTCCGCCACGTTGGCCACAACGCCCAGGTCGTGGGTAATGAACACGATGGTATAATTGAATTCCTTCTGCAGATCTTTGATCAACTGGAGGATCTGCGCCTGAATGGTCACGTCCAAGGCCGTGGTGGGTTCGTCACAGATCAGGATCTTGGGCTGGCAGGAAAGCGCAATAGCGATGACGATTCTCTGCCGCATACCGCCGGAATACTGGAAAGGATAATCATCAAACCGGTTCTCGGGATTCGGGATCCCAACCTTGTACATCAGCTCAATGGCACGGGCACGGGCCTCCGCCTCAGTGCATTTTTGATGCTTGAGAATGATGGAAGTGATTTGTTTGCCAATGGTGATGATGGGGTTCAAGGAGGTCATGGGATCCTGGAAAACCGTGGCAATGCGGCTGCCGCGGATCTGGTTCCAGTCCTTGCCGTACTTCACGTTAGCCAAGTTCAAGATGCAGGTGCCATGCAGCTGCTCTTCGGTCTCATCCAGATACCGAACACGGAACACTACTGTATCGAACACGGCATTGCGCTGCTGTTCATCGTTCAAGTCCGTACCCAGCTGCATTGCCTTCTTCAGGGCATCGATCAAACCAAAGGTGTGCTTGACCCGGGCAATCAGACCATACCGGCCAACAGACAACCAGATCTCTTTTGCAAGGATCTCGTTGCGCTTGACGGTCTCAGGGCTGATCTCCCCCGCGATCTCCTTTGCATACTGCGCCTTGAGGGCAGACATCTTGCTCTCGAACTCACTGTTATATGCGGTATCTTTCTTTGCAGAGTTGGCACGTTCTTTAACCCTAGCCTCCATCTGTTTTTCGAGGGCTTCCAGCTGCTTATCATATTCCTTCAGCTTCTGGTTGGCCTCTTTGATCTTTTGTTTTTCCTTGGAGGGATCGTAGGTCTGCTTTTCGTTGAACAGGTCGGTGCGGTCTGCTCGAAGGTCGCGGATCTGGTTTTCCATCTCTCCCTTTTCCTCATCGGAAAGGGAAGCACGCTGCCGTTTCTCAGACTCCAATTCCAACATCTTCCGATAGGTTGCAGCACCCAGTTCCAGATGGGAATTCTTGTTGAGAGTATTCAACGCACGTTTCATCAGATCTTTGCCCTGAGCAGTTTTGCGAACGACCGTATCAGCCAGCTGTTCATCACTGAAAATGATCTGTCCGTTACTGATAAACCCGTTGCTGTCCAGCATTCCTGCAAAGGTCTTCGTGAAAACAGATTTGCCAGAGCCAGATTCACCCACAATGGCAATGGACTCATTTTCATAAATGTCCAGCGAGATCCCGCGAATGGCGGTCAAAATACGCCCGCGCACATTGAACTTTACTTCCAGGTCCTTGACGGACAACAATACATTTTTATCTGCCATGTCAAGTCCCCCTTACATATGTGTTCTCGGGTCGGATGCATCGCCCAGATTCTGGCCTACCACGAACAGCACAATGGTGATGATCGAGGAGACGAACACAGGGCTCCAGAATTCTAACTGCCAGCCAGGCACGAACATTGCGCTCTGGTTCTCGGTGATGAGCTTGCCCAAAGACATTTCGGAAATGCCCAGCCCAATGTAGGACAGGAACACTTCAGAGCCGATGTAACTGGGGATCTCGGTGGCCATCAGTGTCACGATGACGGAAGTCATAAAGGGCAGAATGTTTTTGATCGCAATGCGAAGTGTGGAAGTACCCAGACACTTTGACGCCAGGTTGTACTCACGGTCACGAATGATAATGACCTGAGTTCGAATAAACGAGGCAACACCCAACCATCCAGTGATGGTCATTGCAAAAATCAATGTCCAGAAGCTGGGAGAGAACAGCATGACCAGCACAGAGATCAGAAGGACACCAGGAACGTTGCCGATAATGTTGCGGACCTCAATCATCACGATGTCGACTTTCTTGGAAAAGCCCCAGATCGCACCCACCAGAACGCCAATGGACATATTGATAACGGTGCAGATCATTGCCAGAGTGATAGAAATACGAGAGCCGAACCAAACCGCATCAAAAGTGGAGTTGCCAGAGCTTCCGGTACCGAGGATCCAGCGGATGCTGGGACCAAAACGCTGCAGTGCAGCAGCGGGGCTCAGATGCTTGGTGGTGGCATCATTCAGGTTGCTAAACTGGTCATACCCAAAAATGGTAGGATACACATAGGCCATGAAAATGACCAAAGCCAAAATACTCAAAACAACAATGTTCAACTTTCTGCGGAAGAACACTCTAAAAACCGAGCGCCAGTAAGAATAGCGGGGCGCAGTGATACGCTCGGACTCCAGCAAGCTGTGGTCAATGCGCGAGAACAGCTCTTCGTCGGAAAGCCCCAAACTCTTCAAATCTTCCATTCTTGTCACCTCATCTGGCCTTATTCGTAAAGTTGATTCTGGGATCGACCACAGCCATCAGCACGTCGCCCATGATGGCGGCAATCACAGAAAGCAGCGCAAAGAACAGGGTAACGCCCACGATAACACCGTTGTCATACTTACTGATCGAGTCGGTCAGCAGTTTGCCGGCGCCAGGCACCGAATAAACACGTTCTGTGATCAGAGATCCAGTCATGGCAAACAGCAGGCTGCCAGGGATGCCATGAGTGATGGGGATCGCGGCGTTCTTCATGATGTGCTTGTAGAAGATCTCTCCCTCGGAGAGGCCGCCGGACCGCGCGAACTTCACATAGTCGGAGTTCATCTGGTCGATCATGTAGCGACGCATCCACTTCATCAGGTTGCCCACAGAGGGCAGCATCAAGGAGACAATGGGCAGCACATACATGGCAGCGGAAGGATTATCC
Organism: uncultured Clostridia bacterium; assembly: GCA_947632385.1. GTDB lineage: Bacteria > Bacillota > Clostridia > Oscillospirales > Acutalibacteraceae > Acutalibacter. The sequence continues at coordinate 8,235 of CANRPD010000015.1, forward strand.
ATCTTGAATTCGTACGGCAAGCCAGTCGCACTGCCGATGGCACGGAACATGAAGATGTATCCCAGAGACGGAACGGAAGTGATAAAAATGATATAGATCGTGCCCAACTTGTCAAACCAACCGTCTTTGTTACGGCTCATGGCGATACCCAAAGGCAGGCCCAGGATATAGGCACCAATGGTAGACAGAATACCGATGATGAACGAATAACCTGTCTTGGAGAAGCCATTTTTGTTGGTATCCACATTGGCATAATCATCTACAAAACGAGCATCCAAAACGGGGTTGGAAGCACGAGAGCCGGAGCTGTAAACAGCAGAGTGCAGATCATCCGCAGAGAGTTCCGTCAGGCCGGAAGGGAAAGTAATAGAAGACTGAACGAAAGAGCCCTGCGAACGGGTCATGGTGTCAAAGACATCGATGCCACGGCTCACGGTATAAGATTTACCAAGCTGAATGGTAAGAAAATTCTGATGGAAGAACGGGAAGTTGGAATCAAAGTACAGCAGGTACTTGTGCTGCGTACCGTTTCCGATAATGGCCGGTGAGAATTTTTCTCCGCCATAGACCGGATCGTACCAGGTAAAGGTAAGCCCTCTCTCCCCTACATCATCCTTCACGGAGTGGATATTATCCACCTTGAAGACGCTCAGGAAGTAGGTGAGTGCACGGGTCAGCAAGGGCCGATCCCGATACGCGTACAGCTGCTGGCGTCCGCCGGTCTTCACCTTACGGCCATCCATCTTCGCATCCAGACGCTTGACGGTATAGCCCTGGGACTCATAGTACTGCGTAAACTTTTCCACGTATTCGGCAACATTTGCCTCGTCATTTTCAGCTTTACGGGCAATCTGCACCACTTCGTCACGGGTAGCGGAATCCAACTCGCCGCTTCTGACTAGATCACTCAAATAGTCCGAATAAGGCACGTAATCCACGTAACCGAACTCTTCCCAACGCTGATATTTGTATACCTCGCGTTCATTCAAGGCGGTACGCGTATAGTTTTGATCTTCCGCGAAGATCTGTTCACGGTTCATCAGACCGTAAACCAGGAGCATGACTACGATGATCACGATGACCACCGAGATAAGACCATGCACCAGGCGCTTTACGACATATTTACCCATTTTTTATCCACTCGCTTATAATTGTAGTAAAGAGGCCTGTGTATTCAATGTAAGTCCGCCCCGGCCTGCGCCGGGCACGGGCGCGTGGCGTGTATGTGTGTCGAAAGTCGAATATGAACGCACGGGAGGGTGAGTTCCCTCACCCTCCCGCAACATTGGCTCATATTACATCAAGTAAAGGTTTTGGCTCAAATTAGTTTTTTCGATTAGTAGACGCCCATCAGCATGACCATGTAGCCGCCGGGAACGATGGTATCCAGATAGGAGGAAGGATCGCCGTAGTCCGGATTCCAACCGGAGCTGTAATACCAGTCGTAGTTCATCTCATAACCGTAGTTGCAGCCGAACTGAACAGCTCTGGCCTCGTCAGCGTCGTCCATAGCTACCAGGTCAACAACGATCTCGCCGCCGAACACAGAATCGATGGCCTGCTTCCAGCCGTTGGCAGTGTTGGTGGAGCTGGTGTTGTAAGAGCTGTACGGAATGTCGATGTGGATCGGATTCTCAGCATTGATCTCGATGCCCTGGGTAGCCAGCTCAGCCTTGGCAGCCTCCAGGTCGGCCTTCGCCTGCTCGGCGTCGAACAAACCGTCGAAGCCCATGCTGGAATTGGTCTCGGGATCCCAAGCCTTCCACTTGCAGCCGTCAGCATCCAGCTGAGCCTGCATGATCTCACCATAATAGGTGCCCTTCGGGAAGGTCTTGCTCTCGCCGGAGATATCCACAGTCACATCTTCCTCCAGAGCAACGAAGTCGCCAGGCGTGTAGGAGTTGGACAGAGAGGTCCGGCCCAGTTCTTCATTACCGGTAGCGATGGCACGCCAAGCCACACGGTCGAAGCCATGGAGCAGAGCAAAGCGGAAGTTCTTGTTCAGCAGAGCAGCCTTGGTGCGGGCCTTCTCTTCGTCAGACTTCGCAGACACAACGGCGGATTCGTCGTTGGAGTTGTGGAACATCTGACGGTTGAGGTTGATCCAGGTCAGGCCGGAGAAGCCGGAGGGCTCGGGCACATAGTTGTACAGATCGAAGATGGTCTCTTCGGAACCCTCAGCCTTGGTGGTCTGAGCCATTTCCAGTCTGCTGGCGTTCAGGGTCAGAGAGGAGATGGTGCCATTGACGAAGTTGTCAAAGGTCTTCACGTCGTCGGAGCCGTCGTCATACCAGTAGTTGATGGTCTTGACGCGGACATTTTCCGCGTCATAGTAAGCGGGGTTGGCAGTATAGGTGATCTGAGCCTGATCGGTCACGTTGGTCGCGATGTAGGGACCGCAGTAGACGATATGATCGGGGCCAAGGCCGAAGGTGTAATCTTCAGCGGTGGGATCATAGTCAGCACCGAACTTGCCGCCCTGGCTCTCGTAATAGGTACGGCACATGGGAGCCAGATGGGTGTAGGTCACTTCGGTGGTGAAGTAGGGCACGGGAGTCTGCAGGGTGTATTCCACCGTGTGGTCGTCCAGAGCCTTCACGCCAACCGTGGTGAAGTCGTCGGTGTCGCCGTTGATGTACTCATCAATGCCGGCGATCTGGCCGCGGAGCAGATCCTCCAGGCCGCCAGCAGCGTCGCACACGTGCTGCATACCGGCAACGAAGTCATCCGCCACCAGAGGAGCGACCTCACGGCCCTGCTGATCGACCCAAACGATGTCGTCGCGCAGATGGAAGGTGTAGACCAGGTTATCGTCGGAAACCTCATAAGAGGTGGCCAGAGCGGGCTGCAGGTTGTTCTCAACATCGTACTCCATCAAGCTCATGGAGGTGAAAGCACGCACCTGGGTGCATTCAGCACGGGAGCTGACCATGGGGTCGAAGGACTCGGGGATGCTGGAGAAGGTGCCGTCGTAATGATCGCGGAGGGTGTGGCCCTGCTCGGTCACATATTTCTCAGCCTCGGCCAGGAAGGTGCCGGTGCCCTTCAGATCGTCCCACATGGAACGCAGGGTGGCACGCTGCTCGGTGGTCAGCGGATCATCCGTGATCAGATAATGCATGTACTTGTAGCTGTCGCCGCCCCACATGACGCTGGGAGCGGTACGGGGCACGATACGGGTGAGGGCGTAGCTGCCGGTGCCGTTGGTGCCGGGGCCGGCAACGCCAGTCTCCAGGAACTTGGCCTCGGCGATCGCCATCAGAGCATAACGCTTGCTCAGGTTCGTCTCGGCCTTAGCGACCTCATAGAACTCAGCAAATTCGCCCTGGGTGTAGTCATAGACCAGATCGGAAATCTCATCCCAGTTTTCTACGACCGTGTCGTAGTCGGTGGTGAGTTCCTCCGGAATGACCAACGCGTCATAGCCGCCAGTCTCTTCCACGTCGCTGGAGCCGCTGTCGGGAGTGCTCTCAGGAGTAGAAGCAGGCTCGCTCGTGGTGTTGCTGGAAGCAGGAGCGCTGGAGCCATTGCCGCCGCCACAGGCGACCAGGCTGCACAGAAGCACCGCAACCAGAAGCACGCTCAGGAACTTCTTCATCTTTGTTTCCTCCTTAAGGATTTTTCATTTAACCTTACGGGTCCGCCCCCCGACGCTTGAGCCGGTCGTCGGAAACAGGCCCCCAAAGTTAAATTTTGTGGGAACTTCCCGCCGGACTACCGTATATAGGGTATACCTCCAGCGGAAGGATTGAAAGAATTATACCGCATCCTGCGTATAATTGCAATTAGTAGAAATGAAAAATATTACGGACATTTCCGCCGATTTCCGGTAAAAACCCATAAAAACTCACGAAAGAATTGCAGAACGGTAACGTAAAAATTTCAAATTGTAACCTTTTGCCCGATTCTTGAAACTGCTGGAATTTCCTTTACTCTGGGCATTTATACGCGATTGGGACCGCCGCCGGAATGAAAGTTTGGATTTCAAAATTGCAAAGCGTTTTTGAAAAAAATCGAGCCCGATTTGCGAGTTTATACGCGGTTTCTGTATATCCATGCGGGCAGAGGGCGTTTTTCCCCTTATAGAGAGATGTTTTTGCATAGTCTATTAAGCCGTGTAATGAAACCCCAAACGGGCTTTTCTTCATTTTTCCTGCAAATAGAGGGAAAAAAGCAGCTTTTTGCCGGTTTCGGTGGAGAAGATCGTCTCTGCCACCCGCCGGATCGACTCGGTGTCCATGTGGCCTTCGTCCATATTGACCAGAAAATCCGCTTCCACCAGGATCTGGTGATCCAAACCCAAGATCGGCTGATAGGTGTGATGATGACCGACCAGCGTGCAGACCCGGTCAATCACTTGATTCGCATATCCCAAAGTGCCCAACAGTTCCCGTGCAACCGGAGGGCCTTCCAGCTCCTGATACTTCCCTGCCCCACTGCCGTACTTCTCCAGACTAGGACGGATCCCAATATCATGCACGATGGCCGCCGTCTCCAGGATCTGCTGGGTCAATTCGTCCAGGCCTTCGCCCTCTCCGATGGTCCGCGCATAGGCATATACTTTTAAGAAGTGGTTCACGCGTTCCATACAGTCCTGTTCATACCGACACATGGCCAGCACCAATGGTGTATTGTTCATAGAGATCTCCCCTATATCTTGTAGATTGTATAGTTGTTTCCCTTTACAGATTGATCCAGTACCGGCAGACCAGAGATCCATCGTCGTCCTCCACCAGGTTCTCCAGGGTCCCGCCGCAGTCCCGTATGGTAGCTGCAGAGGGCGTATTGACATCGTCACAGGTGAGCAGAACTCTAAAAATACCCCGTTCCCGGACTTTTTCCAATGCAAGTCCCAACAGATAGGGGGCAAGACCCTTTTGCCGTGCGGACGGGCGAAGACCGTATCCAATATGTCCCCCCGTAAGCAGCAAACTTTCATTGAGCCATTCCCGCACCTGAACAGCCCCCAAAGGGTAGCCATCCTTTCCTACAAAGAAGTACAGCACGGCCGGTACCCGGCCTGGGTCCGGCGAGGTCCGCACTCGAATCGTCCGTTCGAGCCATTGTTGAGGCGTCAGCCCATGCAGCTCTGAGGACCAGTGGACCATGAGTTCCCTCCCCCATTCCTGTCGATACGCTTCCAGGAACGCCGGATCCATCTCTTCCGGCAGAAGCAGTGTATAGCCATTTTCCTTGGCACGCATGGCATAGTATTCCGCTGCCGTCAGGGAATAGCTCATCAGATCCGTCGTCTGCCCATTGTATCGAACCGCATAGGCGCGCATCAAACCGTCAAACTGAAACCCGGCCTTTTCTATGACCCGTCTGGAACGCTGATTCTCCGGGTAATGGGTGATCACGATGGCCTTGAGCTTCCACTGACGGAACCCAAAATCCATCATGGCGCGAACAGCTTCAGGCATCAAGCCCTGTCCCCAATAGCTCTTTGACAGCGCATACCCCATCACCAATACTCCTGGAACTTTTGGCCGATGGCTGTCCACCGCCAGAGAAATGGTCCCGATGAGGGTCCCGATCTCTTTGTGTTCGATCCCAAGGCATAGCCCACTGCGTGTCTCCATAAAGGTTTGGATCAAGCGGCGGCTCTCCTCGACGCTTTGATGGGGTGACCAGCCAGCCATGGGCCCAACATCCCTGTCCCGAGCATAGGCAAACATATCGGGTGCGTCCTCCGGTCGAAGCGGGCGCAAGGTGAGCCGCGGTGTGTCCAAACGGACGTTTTTCCACTTTTCCAAGGATTCCATCCCGACCCTCCTGTATCTCATGAGCGCAACCGCAGGGCAAGTGCGACCCAGCCCCGCTCCTCCCAGCGTTCGACCACCTGAAAATGTTCAGAGAGAATGTTTATGACCTCTGCCTCTCTGGTGTCAATGATCCCGCTGACAATATAGATCCCGTCTTCCGACAAAAATCGGGATGCATCTTTGGACAGCAAAAGAATGGCGTCGGCTACGATATTGGCGGCGACAACCGGATACGTTCCGCGGACCGAATCCGCCAGATTGCCGCAGATCCCAGTAAACCGGTCGCCCACGCCATTTTGGGCAGCGTTTTCCTGAGCAGTCTGCACGGCCAACGGATCGATATCCACACCCACGGCCGAGGACATTCCCAGCAGCAACGCTGCCACCGAGAGGATCCCGCTGCCGCAGCCCACATCCAAGAAGGGCTGACCAGGACGGACATACTTTTCCAGCAATTCCAGGCACAGCCGGGTGGTCTCATGGGTGCCGGTCCCAAATGCCAAGCCGGGCTCCAGATGGAGCACGATCCGTCCATTCGCGTCATACTGTTCCTCCCAAACGGGGCGGATTAGCAGTTTCTCCCCCACTGGAATCGGCTTAAAGTACTTCTTCCAATTGTTGATCCAATCTTCCTGTCTGCAATCCTCCCTGGAAAGGACAAAGGGAATCCCCACAGCAGTGTAGCGCTCCGTTAAAAAAGAAACCGCTTCCTCCGGGTTGTCCTCAGGGCTGATGTAGACATGTATCCACGCTTTTGTGCGGTCACGGCTGAGCAACGCGTCATCGATCAGATCAATATGGGCGATCTCCATTGCCTCTTCTTCTAAATGGGAATAGTCTTCAATATAGATGCCATAGGGAACAGTCATATTGGCAATATCTCCCGCCTTGTCCACTTGATCGGCCGGTACTTCGATTTTGAGTTCTGTCCACTGATCCTGCATAGCACGATATCCCTTTCCAACAATCGGTGTTTCATTGTTTCATACTACCACAATCCAACTGTCAATGCAAGGCGCAAATTATCCGGAAATGAAAGGAACGCCATGACCAAAAAACAGTTCTTCCTTCAGGGAACGATCCTGACGGTGATCTCTCTATTCCTGCGAATACTGAATATGGGGTATCGATCCTACCTATCCAGCGAGATTGGTGCCCAGGGAATGGGCCTTTACCAGCTGATCTTTTCCATCTTCATGCTCACTGTGACGCTTTCTACTTCCGGCATCAGCCTCGCTGTGACACGAATGGTCACAGGAGCCATTGTCTCTAACCAAAGGCAAAAGGTCCGTTCCACGGTCGCCCGATGCTTCGCCTTCTGTCTGTTGTTCAGCCTGTCCATCGCCTGTCTGCTGCTTTTTTACGCAGATTTTGCTGCCCAGCGATTCTTAGGAAACCTCCAAGCGGCTCCCTGCCTCCGTATTTTAGGCGTGGGTCTGCCTTTTATGTCTCTGTGTACCTGCATGAAAGGGTTTTTTCTGGCCGTGGACGAATCTCTTTCCACCGCAGTCTCCGATGCCTTGGAGCAGATCCTGACGGTTTTGGCTACCGCATTTTTCTTCTGGCGATTCGCCCCTCAGAGCATGGAACGTGCGTGTCTGGCTGCTATGACAGCTTCTACTTTGGGAGAGGTGACCTCTTTTTTGGTCAGCTGGACCGCCTATCGGCGCAGCTTGCGGCGAAACACACCCAGAGCAACAGAAAAGAGCAGTGGGGTGTTGAAAGGTCTGTGTCACATTGCACTGCCCTGTACCCTGAGCTCCGCAGCCAGAAGCCTGCTCAACACAGGGGAAAATCTATTGATCCCTCGGGAACTGAGGAGATACGGTCTGGAATACAGCGCTTCGATGGCCCAATACGGCCTTTTGCAGGGCATGGCCATGCCCATTTTATACTTTCCTTCCTCCCTGCTGGCCTCCTTTGCATCTCTGCTCATTCCTAAGATCTCCCGAGAAAGGGAACTCGGACACCGGAAGGAGGTCGCCCACATCACCGAAAGGGCCATTTCCGCTGCGTTGACCTTCGGGATCTTTTTCGCAGCCTTGTTCGCGTTCTGCGGAGATCGATGGGGGCAAGCTTTCTACAAAAGCCAAGATGCCGGTTTGTATCTACATGTGCTTGCACCCATCGTGCCATTGTTGTATCTGGATGTCGTGGTAGACAGCCTGCTCAAAGGCATGGATGAGCAATTCAACTCCATGAAGTATAACTTCTCGGATTCTCTCATACGCGTGACGTTGGTCCTGTGTCTTCTACGTTCTTTTGGGATGGAAAGCTATGTCGGGATCCTGTTTTTCAGCTCGATCTTCAATGCGGCCCTCAGCCTGCACAGGCTGCTGAAAGTGACCCAGGTTTCCCTCTCTATTCGATCCAGTGTTCTACTGCCGCTGCTGTGTGCGCTGGGATCTGTAACTATCGGAAAAAGACTGCTGACTCCAAACATGCTGCTCAACCCGCTGTACGAAATCCTCTTGCAGGGGGGTCTGTCCGGTTGCCTGTTTCTGTTGATCCTGTATTTGCTAACTGGCAGCTTCTTGCCCGACAGACCTGCGCTCTTTAAGGAAAGGGGTACCGTTTCGCGCCAGAAGCAGATAGACAAACGCTGCCCAACGGAAAAGAGATGAGATTCCGGTGTTGGCATTTTCCCTGTTTATTTCATAAAAGGAAACCCGCCGGCCTCTTGGAAAAGACCAGCGGGTCTATACTTTAAGAAAAAACGCGACAGACTATGCACCACCTGGGCCGGAGCTGACCACCACCGTAACTTGAGAACCGTAAGCCAGGGTATCTCCCTCATTCACGTTCTCATAACGGATGACATAGCCTTCCTCCACCCCATCGCTGGGCTCATCGACCCGAATGGGCTCAAAACCGTCCTGCAAAAGAAGGGCAGAGATCTCTTCGTAGCTCACGCCACGGACAGAGGGCAGCACCCGCTGCTCGCTTCCCAGACTGACGGTCACCACGATCGTCCCACCCGGTGTCAACGGCTGTCCGGACAAAGGGCTCTGGCTGATAATATAACCCTCTTCCACCGTCTCATTAAAGATCCGGTCTGAAACCCGAAGGGTGAAATCATACCCCTCCGTTCCCGCACGCGCAGCCCATTCGTCATAGCTTTGGTTGAGCATGTTGGGCACTGTATCTTCTGACTGTGAGACCGTATCCCTCTGGAATAACTGTTTCAGATCTCCAAAAGACATGCCCCGCTCACCCATCCAGATGGAAGCTACGATAAACAACGCGACCAACGTAATAGTCAGAGAACCGATCAGCCATACCAGCGGCGGCAGACCGCGATGTCCCAGATCCATAATGGGCAATCGGCGGATCGCATTGGTCTGATCCACCTGATTGACAATCGTAGGCGCACTGGCAAGCTCCGCCCGGAAGTGTTCAAAACTGGCCGTTCTGGCAGCCGGCTGTACCTGCATAGCATTGGCGATCGCCGTGACGGCGAAGGGAGGCAAAGAACGCAGCACCTCGGTAGAGATCATCAAGCGCTGATCCCGCAGACGTTGAGGGGCAGGCTCCGGCGCGCGAGCGGTCAGCGCGAAGACCATACAGGCCGCAAGGGCATAAACATCGCTGATCTCTCCACAACCTGCGTTTGGATCATATTGCTCAGCAGCCGCATACCCCGGGAACAGCTCCTCCTCCAGGCCATGCCCGGCCTGCCGGATGCTGCGGATGGAAAATCCGGTGATGCACATAGTGCCATCCTTGGTCACCCGTAACGTCTCCGGGCTCACTCCAAGGTGAGCGATTCCCAAAGAATTGATCAATCCCAATGCTGTGACCACGGGCATGAACAATCGGTTCACAGCATTCCAGCTCAGGCCTTTGGCGTTGGAAACATACCGATACAGAGAAGTGGTAGGAATATACTCATAGACCGCATAAGCCGTGTTATTCTCAGTAAAGATATTGAGCACAGAGGTCACTACCGAAAGCTCACGCAGCCGACTGATCCCCTTGGAAAGCGTGAGGAAGTCCTCCAAAAAACGAGTATACGCCTTATCAGAACCGGAAAGGGCAACGACCTGATGACCGTCTCCGTCCCGAGACGCAATGGAACGAGGGAAGAACTCCCGGATCTCCACGACCCGGCGGGTGGTACGGTCCAGGGCCGCATAGACAAATCCCTCACCGTTTTGCTTTTTGGCACGGCCCACTGTATATCGGGAAGCCAATATATGCCCATACGGTAAGGCATCGGCAGGCTGGGCTTTTTGGGTATTCCACCCACAGGATGGACAGACGGAATCGTTTTCGGGCTCCAAAGCAGCAAAACAGTTCATACAGAGCTTGGTTTCCATCTTGATCCCCCTTTCCTACCGAATGATCCCACTCACGGGGAAAGTATAACACATATGCTCCAAAAAAACAAGAAAACTCTGGAAATTGCGAAAGAAAAAAGGGAATTCCGCCCCATAACCGGACCAAAATCGTTCGTTTTTCCCCATTTATGCTGGAATACGACTAGATTTGCTCAATAAATAAGGAAGGACCTCCCTTGTTGAGGGAGCTCCTTCCTCGTTCATATAATCGGTTTATGCTCCTGCCACGTTCACATTTTCGATCTTCACTGCAAACGGTCCTTCATAATCCGCACCGCGATACCGCTCCTCGGAGAAGGTCATGTTCTTTTGCAGTTCGATCATGCTGCCGCTGATCGATCCACCGGTGATCGGTGTCACCGTCTCGCCATCGCACAGGAAGCCCAACCGGATCTCTCCACCAAAGTAGCCGGTGAGGGGGTTCATGTTGAAATCCGAGAAGGTGATCACATGCAGATATTTGCCAGACCTCAACTGATCCATCGGTGTGGATCCTACAGGAACCTCCACGCTGCGATAACTGCCGGTTGGCTCGATCCCAAGATACCGGGCAAAACGAGTGGCGCCGTGCAGGGTCTTGAGCACACCGTTCTCGATCAAGACGCGGTCTTCCATGGGGATCCCTTCGTTGCTGAACGGTTCTTTGGCCTTGAGCACGACCGTGAGGGGGTCTCCCTGGATGTCTTCGCCCTGGACATTGTCTCCTACCGCAAAAGAGGAAAATTTCTGGTAGATCATAGAGGCATCCGAGCGCATCACATAATAGCGCATCAACGTAGCCACATTGCTTCCGGAAATGATCACCGGATACTGTCCGGAGGGACAGGCCCCCTTGGCCTGAGCACGGGCCTGCGTCATGGTCATCGTTTCCTGAATATCCTTACGTAGTGCCTCTCCATCGGGCTCCCGGTAATTGAACTGTCGGCAGGTCTCAACGTTCTGCGGTGTGATGCACTGCACCACGTACTCGCCCATAACGTCACAGGTCTCAAAACTCACATCCGTACCGGTGGAGCTGATGATGTGCTTGGTGTTCTTCCGGACAAAGATCTCAGAGGAATTGATAAACACATCGTCCCGGGTATCCTCGGCGAACACGGCATCAGCCATGATCTTCATACATTCCTCCAGCGGATGTGCAGCGATAGCACTGGTGGAGGGAACATGTTCGTGCTTTTGACCCTGATACAGCTCATAATAGGCATTGCCTGCCAAGGAGGCCGCAAAATTGGCGTCTCCAAGAGCCTGCTCGATCTCCGCACTGTCCATACCGGGATGGACATGGGCTGTGGAGGAGCCCAGCAATTTTTTGCCGTCCTTCTCAAGGGTCTTATACACGGTAACGGTATAATCTTCCGTATCGGTACGGCGTTTCAGGTCCAGATTCCTGCGGATAAAGAAGCATTCCAGGGACTCTCCCCGATTCTCTTCAATCTGATAATTCTCGATGCCCATCTTTTCCAGGGCAGCCTTGATTTTTGTAAGCATACGATTACACCTTCCCTCTTAACCCAGGCGGATCTTCGCCTTCATGTAGGGGCCGCCGTCAGAGACCTTGACCCATTCTTTCCAGCCTTTGCCGCACATCCCGGTGCCGCTGAGAACCACATTGGGGCTCATCGCAGAAGCGGACTTGAGCAGATCCGGCACATATCCGGTAAGCACGCAGGGCGAAAGTATCCGTCCGGTGAGTTTGCCGTCTTTGATCTCCCGCGCCATGCTGACCATGCACTGAATACCCCAGTTCTTGGGGTCCTCCATGCCGCTGCTGGGAGACTCCAGCAGGAATCCGTATTTGATGGAGGCGATCATATCTTCCACGGAGTCGGTCCCGCCCTCGAACCAGGTATTGGTCATGCGGGTATACGCTTTTCTGCGGAAGCTCTCCCGACGGCCATTGCCGGTGGGTTCTGTCCCCAGGATCCGAGCGGACTGATAGTCGCTGATCCCGGTCTTCAGGATGCCCTTGTCGATGATGATGGTATCGTGGGCCATCGTGCCCTCATCGTCAAAGAAATAGGTCGCCGTCTGGTCGGCGCTGCAGGCTCCGTCGTGCATCGTCACCAGGGGTGAAGCCACATACTGACCGATGTACTCCTGAGCCAAAGCCCGCTTCTTGACGAACATATCCATCTCCACGCCGTGTCCGAACGCCTCGTGGACGATCATGCCAGTGGTCGCGGGGTCACAAACACACTCGTACTCGCCGGGCACCATGGGGATGCTGTCCAGCAGCTCCAGGACCACGTTGACTACGTGCTGCATGTCCTCTTCCTTCCCCATCTCGTCCAACAATTCGGCGCCGCCCAGCTTGGAAAAACTCTTGCCGTAGTTTTTGATCCCATGGCCCTTGGCCGCAGCAGCAGAGAAAGCCCCGGTGATCCACATGACGTTTTGCTCCATGTCCTTCTCCTTGGAGAGGAACAGTTTGGAGTATTTCTGCCAGTTCAGGCGGGCCGTAAAGTCCAAGATCGCATCGGAGAGGCTCAAACCTTTCTCTTTGATCTCATTGAGGCGGTCCAAGATCGCCGCATCGCCCAGTGCTTCGGGATCCACCTCGAAGTCAGTACTGCCCACAAAATGGGTCTCCTCTGCCGGGGTGATCTCGTACACGTTCTCCCCCAGACCTGCCGGCAGGACCTTATCCGAAGCCTCTGCCAGCTGCTTGACCTGGGAGACGATGTCCTCCAGATTCTCCTCACTCAGAGCGTTGAAGGAGAACTCCGCATACTTTCCGTTCAGGGCAGCACGCACCACATATCCCCGGGAAGTATCGCCGCCGACAGCCACATTGCGACGGGAAGCCGTATAGTTTCTGGATTTGGAGTCCGTCGCCAAAATAGATGCGTACTCGAACTCGTCCAGCAGCCGATCCCGAAGCTTGAGCAGCAGGGGCTTGTTTTGCCTGATAAAGGCACTTCCTTGCACTTTCAAGTCGATTCACTCCTTTTGAATTGGTAAACAGTTCTGCCCAACAGTATAGTGGATTTCTTCACAAAAATCAAGAGCTAAGCGAAAGATACCCAAAAAGGGAAATCTGCCGCCCTGAAACCGCGCAGAAAAGGTCCCTGCGTATCACAGGGACCTTTTTCCGCCACCGCCATTCTGCTAATTCTCCGTATTCAGAGGCAAGGATCATTTTCCGGTGCACCGGTCACTTGATATCGTGCTTCAGGGCCCTTTCCGTAACGATGTCTGCCCAACGCGGATAAGTAAAGCTCTTTTTGATATCGCTCAGATCCAGATACGCACCGTTATGCATACATTGGATCGCCGCTTCCGCGATCAAGCATTCTTTGAGATACGGGGAACCCAGGGCCTCTTCCAGGTCGATGTTCATTTTTTGGTTCACGCCTTCGATCGTTCCCACATAAAAAGTACTATCCTTGCCCAGCAGCTCCCCCATCTTCTCGAAACATTCGATGCCCTCACGCATCTGGTCGATGGTGATCTTCCGCTTGAAACTCATGATGCTCTCACCTCCTCGCAAAATGTTGTCCACAGTGGTCTCCAGCACGTCCGCCAGATCGGACAGGATCGCCGTGTCCGGCAGTGTCTCGCCTCGCTCCCATTTGCTCACCGCCTGAAAGGACACCCCCAGCCGCTCACCCAACTCGTTTTGCGTGATGCCCTTAATCTTCCGCAGGGACAGGATCTGCCCACCCACCTTGATGGGATCGACGGTCATTCGGACACCTCCTTTTTTTATAAAGATTTGAACCGGTTCTGTCTATGAGTATACCCATTCTACCGTATTTCTGCAATAACGCCTTAGGTGAAGCAAGGCGGATCCGCGTTCAAACTGAAGTTGAAAAGAGGCGGGCCAAAAGGCTCGCCTCTCATATTACGCTTCCTGTAAGTAGGCATGGATGGCTTTTGCAGCCACCTTCCCGGCACCCATAGCGGAGATCACCGTCGCCGCGCCGGTCACCGCGTCGCCGCCGGCAAAAACACCTTTCCGGCTGGTGGCTCCGGTATTCTCTTCCACCACGATACCGCCTCGACGGTTGACCTCCAGGCCCTGGGTGGTGGATTTAATCAACGGATTGGGGGACGTCCCGATCGCCATGACCACGGTATCCACCGCCAGCTCAAATTCACTTCCCGGAACCGGAACCGGCCTGCGGCGGCCCCGCTCGTCTGGCTCGCCCAGTTCTATTCGAATGCAGCGCAAGCCCCTGACGAAACCGTTCTTTGGGTCTCTGGGGTCTTCTTTGTTTTCGTATCCCAACACCTCTACCGGATTGTTGAGCAGCAAAAACTCGATGCCTTCCTCCATAGCGTGTTCCACTTCTTCTTTCCGGGCAGGCAACTCCTCCAAGGATCGCCGGTACACGATATAGACCTTCTCCGCCCCCAGACGGAGCGCAGTCCGGGCGGCATCCATGGCCACATTGCCGCCACCCACCACGGCAACGGTCCCGCCTTTCATAATGGGCGTGACCGGATCCTCCCGATACGCTTTCATCAAGTTGGAACGGGTCAGGAACTCATTGGCAGAATACACGCCCTTCAACGACTCCCCGGGGATATTCATAAAATTGGGCAGCCCGGCACCGGAACCAATAAACACAGCTTCAAATCCCTGATCGAACAGCTCATCCACGGTCAGCGTCTTGCCGATCACGATGTTGGTCATCATGCGGACGCCCAACGCCTCCAGGTGCTCCACTTCCTGCCGGACGATCGCCTTGGGCAGCCGGAACTCCGGGATCCCATAGACCAGCACTCCGCCCGCCGTGTGAAGTGCTTCAAAAACCGTCACCTGATACCCCAGCCGGGCCAGATCTCCCGCACAGGTGAGTCCGGAAGGACCCGAGCCCACAACAGCCACGGAATGTCCATTGGACTCAGGGCGGTCCGGTTCCTCCTCCGCGTGGGCATTGTGCCAGTCGGCCACAAAGCGTTCCAGCCGCCCGATGCCTACCGGTTCACCCCGGATCCTCCGGACACACTTTGCTTCACACTGCGTCTCCTGAGGACACACCCGCCCACACACTGCGGGCAGGCTGGAAGACTGACTGATCACCTGATAGGCCCCTTCAAAATCGCACTCTCGGATCTTTCCGATAAATTCGGGAATCCGGACATTCACCGGGCAGCCAGTCACACAAGGCATATTCTTACAGTTGAGGCATCGCATCGCTTCGTCCAGTGCCATTTCTTCGGTATATCCTGTGGCGACTTCTTCAAAGTTGTGGGCCCGGACCTCTGGGGCCTGGGTAGGCATTGGGTTCTTTTTCGGATTCATATTAGGCATCCAGAGCCGCCTCCTTGTTTAACAGATTGCATGCGGCATCGTACGCATGCCGTTCAAAGTCCCGGTACATGGCCCCGCGGGAGATCGCCTCATCAAAATCGACCTCATACCCGTTGAAATCCGGTCCATCTACACAGGCAAACCGGGTCACGTTCTCGCCGTTTTGATGCAAAGTCAGCCGACAGCCGCCACACATGCCCGTTCCGTCGATCATGATGGGATTCATGGAAACCGTGCAGGGAAGCCCGTACGGACGCACCGCTTCCACCACGAATTTCATCATGATCAGCGGGCCAATGGTGATCACCTGATCGAACCGCTCCCCGTTCTCCAGCAATCGGTTCAGCGGAACGCAAACATTCCCTTTTTCACCGTAGGACCCATCATCATTCATTACGTATACGGAATCGGAGGCCACTCGAAATTCATCTTCCAGGATCAAAAGCTCTTTGGAACGAAACCCGATGATGGATGTCACACGGCATCCCTGGGCCCGCAGCTTCTGGGCGATCGGCAGTGCGATGGCGCAGCCCACGCCGCCGCCTACAATGCACACATTCTGCAGTCCCTCTGTCTCTGTGGCCAGACCCAAAGGCCCCACAAAATCCTGGATACAGTCCCCCACGTTCCGTTGGTTCAGTGCAAGGGTCGTTGCTCCAACGATCTGAAAAATAATAGTCACGGTCCCCTGGTCTCGATCATATCCGGCTACTGTCAGGGGGATGCGTTCTCCCTCTTCATCCACGCGGAGAATGACGAACTGTCCCGGTTGGGCCTTTGCCGCAACCAGGGGTGCATAGATCTCCATCCGGGTCACCGTGGGATTGAGCGCCTGTTTTGCCTTGATCGGATACACCGTATCATCCCTTCCTTTCGTCACAGCGCCTGATACAGCGCCAACAGCCAATTCGCCAGTGCGTTCAGACCCTCTTCATCCAGGGGAAAGCGCGCAGTCACAGCGTCTGGTTCTGCCAGTTCAAAGCACACGTCCTGTTTCCAGCAGTGGGCCACCAATTGATGCTCCTCTGGATCCGGCTTTACGCGGTATCGCAGCAGCAGACCGTTTTCCGCATTCTTCGTCCTGCTGCCGGTAAACGTATTGCCTTCGGTAAAAAAAGCCAGCTTTTGCAGGTCCATTCCCGTGTCCATAAGCTTCCCCCATCTCTAGATTCCGGTTCTTTCGGCCGGTCATGAAATACAGTATACACCTTTTCTCCGGTAATGTCGATACTTTTCTTTCTCATCCAAAAATCCGTCCAAAAAACCAAAAGGTAGTTATTGACATTTCTCGCCGTTTTGATTACCATTACACCTAGAAATCGTTGGAGGGGGCATGGCCCGGCCATGGGAAAGAACGAAAGCAGCGTACATCAATTGGCCACCGAAATGGGTGAAGTTTTGCTGGAAAACGGCGCGGAGATCTCTCGGGTCCAAGACACCATGGAGCGCGTTGCACGGGCCTATCATGCAGAGAGCTTCAACGCGTATGTGCTTACCAACGGGATCTTTATGAGCGGCCGGGACACCGAAGGCCATTCCCTGACGTTCATCAAGCAGTATGGTGAATCCAGTATCCATTTTGGCCGCATCTGCGCGGTCAACCAGCTTTCCCGGGAGATCGCCCGGGGAGAGCACACCGTAGAGGAAGCGTTTTCCATCCTGGAAGACATTCGCCAACTGCCCTATTGTCCCCTGCTGCCAGCCACCCTGTCCTGCGCCCTGGGCAGTGCCGCTTTCAGCTACCTGTTTGGGGGCTGTTGGCTGGACGCCCTGGCCGCCTTTCTCTGCGGGCTGGCGCTGGAGCCCTTCCTCTATCTCACCAAAAAACACGGGCTTTCCAACTTCCTGGTCAACCTCTCTTCCAGCGGATTCGTGGCTTTTCTAGCCTCACTGCTTTTCATGGTCGGTCTGGGGAACAACCTGGACAAGATCATCATCGGGTCGATCATCCGCCTGGTGCCGGGCGTCGCCCTGACCACCTCCATTCGTGACTTTTTCAATCGGGACTATCTCAGCGGTACCATTCGCATGATCGACGCGGTCCTCATTGGCAGCTGCATCGCCATCGGTGTGGGCCTGGTGGTTCGGCTGATGTCTCCCTTGACAGGAGGTTCGCTGCTGTGATCTCTCTTTCGCTGTTGGGTTCCTGGGCCCTGCAAACCATGGTCGCCTTTTTCGCCACCGTTGCCTTTGCCATCATTTTTCACACGCCCCGGCGGGAATACCTCTGGGCCGGCCTCACCGGCGGCACCGGCTGGCTGGTCTTTCAGGTGTCCGCCTTTTTGGGCTGTGGGGTGGTGTCCGCTTCCTTTTTTGCCACTGTTGCCCTCACCTGGATGGCTCGTTCCCTGTCCTTCCTTCGGCGAACGCCGGTCACTGTCTACTTGATTTGCGGCATTTTCCCGTTGGTCCCCGGCGCGGGGATCTACTATACCGGATATTATTTCTTTACCGCCAACAACACCCTGGGCATGCTGAAAGGCCTGGAGACCATCAAGATTGCCATCGTCATCGCCCTGGGCATCGGTATCGTGCTTTCCCTGCCGCCTGTCCTGTTCCTGCGAAAGCGTGCTCCGAAAATGCCTCATACCAATCTAAAGCAAGGTGATCCCCATGCCGCGCAAGAGCCTGGCCATCCGTAAGAACGACGCCGGCCAGCGGCTGGACAAATTTCTCACCAAGACCTTCCCCAATCTCCCCCAGGCCGTCCTCTATAAATGCATCCGCACGAAGGATGTCAAGGTCAACGGGGCCCGTTGCACCCCGGATCAGCGCCTGCTGGAGGGCGACCAGCTCACGCTCTACTGGCAGGAAGAATTCTTCCAGACGGAGCCCCAGGACTTTGATTTTCTGAAGGCCCCCACCAATCTCTCCATTGTCTACGAGGACGAGGACCTCCTGTTGGTCGATAAAATGCCCGGGCTGATCGTCCATCCCGATGAGACCTATCACTTTGATTCTCTCATCGCCCGCGTTCAGCACCTGCTCTACGATCGGGGAGAGTACGATCCCACCCAGGAAAACGCCTTTGCGCCAGCTTTGGTCAATCGAATCGACCGCAACACCGGCGGGATCGTTCTGGCCGCAAAAAACGCCGAGGCTCTGCGGATCCTCAACCAAAAAGTCAAGGACCGGGAGCTGGAAAAGTACTACCTGTGCGTGGTTTGCGGCCACCTCCCGAAAAAAGAGGCGCTGCTGGAAGATTACCTGGAGAAAAACGAGGCGCAGAACCGGGTATACATCTCGCGGCGGCCCACGGCGGACAGCCGGCTCATCCGCACCCGGTACCGGGTCCTGGAAGAGCGCCGGGACTACTCCCTGGTGGAAGTAGAGCTCCTCACCGGGCGCACCCACCAGATCCGCGCGCACTTTGCTTCCATCGGCCATCCCCTGGCAGGAGACGGCAAATACGGCACGAACGC
Organism: uncultured Clostridia bacterium; assembly: GCA_947632385.1. Taxonomy (GTDB): domain Bacteria; phylum Bacillota; class Clostridia; order Oscillospirales; family Acutalibacteraceae; genus Acutalibacter. Next base: position 27,022 of record CANRPD010000015.1, read on the forward strand.
CCTAAACAAGGCCTCCGGGTTTCCCTATCAGGCGCTGTATGCCTACAAAATCAAATTCACCTTCTCCACGCCCGCCGGCCCTCTAGAGCACTTGAACCACCGCACGTTTTCCGTGGACAAGGTCTGGTTCCTCCCCCGCTTCCAGGCCTTTCCCAAATAGCCCATTTCCCTAATCCGCACCCGCGACACCCTACGACCCCAAAAGGAGGACATGGCTGCTTCAGCCATGTCCTCCTTTTTTCGTCCTCCAGCGCTCCTACCGCCGGATCCTCTGCAGATCCTCCGCCGTGCAGGGCTCGTTGCCGTACCGCGCCTTCTCGTAAAGCGCATGGAGCGGAGCATCCTCCAGCCCCACGGCTGCTTCGACTTCCGCAGGCGTCTGCCACCGTTCGGGAGATCCGTTCGCGGATCGCAGCACTTCCTTCCGATATTTCCGCCGCACCTGGGCGTTGGGCGAACGGTCCCACAGCCGTGGCTTGGTGCGTTCCGCCCGCTGGGCACGCTCACCGGTATCCTGATCCGGATCTTGCAAATACTGCACCACGTCCCGGCTGTCAGTAAAGGTGATGCGGAAATTCTTGAAGATCTGAAAAACGACCGACACCACCAGCATCAGCAGTGCGATGCCGATGACACAAAACAGCGTATAACTGACGAACGCCGGGATCTGCCAGGAGCTCCCCCAATATTCGTCACTGAAGGCGGCTCCCATATTGGGAACGGTCTCCGAAGGTGCCTCCGGTTCTGCCTCAGTCTCCGACTCCGAAAAGGGCTTGTCTGGGATCTCCAGATGCAGGTCCCCCGTGTTGCGCAGCGCCACCGGCAGCAGCATGGCGCCGGAGAGCACCACCATGGCCAGGATCGCCGCCCCGGCAGTCCGCTGGATCCGCCGAGCGGGCAGGTTCGACATATCCCGGTTGAGCACCAGATAGTCATTGAGCCTGCGCACCCCGTAGTACACGATGCAGATCAGGAAATAGACGGCCGCGCAAAGAACACTGAGCCGCTGCAGCACATGCAGATCTGCAAAGGCGCTGATGAGAAATGCCAAAACATAAAACGCCAGCACCGAGAAGAAGGGCACGTCCATATACGATTCTCCCTTTTCCTCGGAAAGGCGAAACCGCGCCCGCAGCAGGCACACCAACAGCATCACCACCGGCGCCCCCGGGTTCCCGATCAGCAGCCAGGATACCCCCGCCAAGGCCAGGGAAAAAACCAGGTACAGCCCCAATGGACCGATCTTATGGATGGCATAGTAACTGGCGGCCATGGGCACCACGAACAGCAGGGACCGTAGAAACCCGCCCCATGCGTCCCACCCCAGGGCTTCGTAGACGCCCGCGGTGATGAGCGCCAGCGGCAGAGCAAAATGGAATCTTCCCAGGATCCGCAGCAGCCAGACCCTGGGATTGCCTCCCAAAAACCGTCTGATCTTCTCCACCGCTCACACCTCCATCCAGTACAGATCCACATTGCGGTACCCGGTCACCTCGGCATGGGAGGACTGCCACGGAACGATCTGCACGCCGTGGCCCTTCCCTACCCGCTGGGAAAACGCCTGGGCCGTGTCTTCTCGGTCGCTCCGAGTGATCAGCACGAACAAGTCCTCTTCCCCGCCGTTACTGCCCGTTTCCGGGAAGAAATGGCAGGGATCCTCCAGTCCGTTTTCCGCCTGGAGGCACGCCAGCTGCTTTTTCAAAAACAAAATGCTCCCGGCGCCCACCACGCTGTCCATGTGCCACAGCGACCCGGTCTGCACGTTGCGCCCGTTGCTGTAGAGCCCCAGCTCCACGCCGGCCTTCAGCAGCCGCTGGGCCAACGTGGCGGCGATCCGCACCGATGCCTCGTTCAAATAATCCGAGCCCTTGATGCCCTGCCCGTTCATGTCGATCACCAGCACCACCCGCTGAGAGAGCGTGGACTCATGCAGATTGGTTAGCAGTTCCCCCGCCCGGGCGGTGGCCTTCCAGTTGATGTATTTCATAGGGTCGCCCCGGGAATACTCCCGCAGTCCGGCAAACTCAAAGGGGTCGTCATAGACCTTCTTCCGGCTGAGCACCGCCCCCATGATCCGCGAAAAGGGGATCTCGATCTGCGCCAAGGGCACCGTCTTGGGCAACACATAGAATTCCGTATTCTGGGGCTGGGATGACAAAAACTTCTGGGTAAAGAACAGGTCCCGCGCGGAGATTCCCGACTCATTGATGCGAAAATATCCCCGCCCGGCACACCGGAACTCCAGCGTTCGGGTGATCTTCTGCCGCATGGACAGCGCAAACACGTCCCGCCGGTAGCTCTGGTCGCTGACCGCCGAATTCTCCGAGCTGGAAAAGAGCAGCCGCCGGTCCATGGCAAAGTCGATCTCCACCGCCGGCATGGGCAGCAGCTTGTCGTTGACGATGACCTCCCGCAGAGTGGACACCTCATCCTCCACCGCGTAGTCCTCGGTAAAGGTCACCTCCACCGACAGCCCGTGGTCCCACAGCCGGGCGTACAGCACCCGAACCACCCAAAAGAGCGCCACCAGCAGCACCCCAATGATCAGTATCTCCATATCACTTGGTCCAATCTTCCGTGGGCACTGGCACACTGTGCAGCAGGCTGTCCACCGCCTGCAGCTGCGCCTGAGTAGAGGCCGCAGCCCCTGCCACCGTCAGCCGATGGGCCAAGACCGGCCCCGCCACGGCCTTCACGTCTTCGGGCACCACATATTCCCGGCCGCTGAGCAGCGCATATGCTTGGCACGCCCGCAGCATGGCCAGCGCACCCCGGGGGCTCACTCCCAGCTCAATGCTGTGGAACCCGTGGGAGGCCTCCACCAGCTCGGCGATGTAATTCAGCATCGCCTTGGCCACAAAGATCTCCCGCGTCTTCTTCTGCAGCGCCACGATCTCCTCCCGCTCGCACACGGGCTCCAGCGTCTCCAAAGGCTCGTCGTCCCGGAACCGCTCCAGGATGGCCACTTGCTGCTCCCGGCTGGGCGCCTGCATGGAGATCCGCATCAGGAACCGGTCCAGCTGCGCCTCCGGCAGCGGATAGGTCCCCAGCGTCTCCACCGGGTTCTGCGTGGCGATGACAAAAAACGGCCGTTCCAGCTTCCGGGTCACCCCGTCCACCGTCACCTGCACTTCGGCCATGCACTCCAGCAGGCTGGACTGCGTCCTGGGCGTCGCCCGGTTGATCTCATCCGCCAGCAGGATGTTGCAAAACACTGGCCCGGGAGAAAACACGAACTCCCCCTTCTGCTGGTCAAAAAAATTGAGCCCCGTCACGTCGCTGGGCAGCAGGTCCGGCGTGAACTGCACCCGCCCGAACTCCGCCGACACCGACCGCGCCAGGCTCCGCGCCAGCACGGTCTTCCCCATGCCCGGCACGTCCTCCACCAGCACATGCCCCGCCGCCAGCAGAGACGTCAGCAGCAGGTCGATGGTCCTGCTCTGCCCCACCAGCACCTTTTCGATATTTTCCTTCACCTTCGCAAGCAAACTGTCCATACCTTCGCTTCCTTTGTGCTGCAATTTTCCTATATTGTACCAAATGCAGACCCCAAAAGCAAGCCACTTTGCAAAAAAACAAAAGACGGGCCACCCTTACGGGCAACCCGCCTTTTGCACATTTTATAGGTTTGACATGAAATCAGTGGAGATCTTAATCCAGGACCTTGTACACTTCCTGAGCAGGATCCAGCACGGAGAAGCCCTGAGCCTCAACGTTGGAATCAACGACCGCCTGATAAGCCTCGCGGATGTCCTCACCACGGTTTGCATCGTAGTAAGCGTTGATGTCGTCGATGATGGACTGGCACTCTTCGTCGGTAGCAGCCTGCAGAGCCATGGGCACGTTCTGAGCAACGTAGTCCTGCAGAGCCTGGCGGGCAACGCCAAGATCAGAGCTGGTCTCGAACGCATCGCCCATGTTCTCCCATTCGATGGACATCAGCTTCTGGCCGGCGCGAGGAGCTTCCTCGGTGGTAGAAGTCTGAGTCTGAATGTAGGAGGTGAAGTCATGAGAGCCTTCGGGCTGAGCAGCATCGACCTGGAACTTGATGTTGTCCACAGGGTCAGAGTTGATGGGGGTGTTCCAGATCCAGGCGCCCAGAGCGTCGGACTGAGTAGAGGTCAACTCGCTCAGCTTGATCTTCAGCTGAGGAGTGCCGTCCTCATCGTAGCCGTCCCAAATGGTGTCGGCCTTGTCTTCGTCGGCAGCTTCAGAGGTGGGCGGGCCATACTGGAACCAAGCAGCATACTCCCAGTCGAGCATGAAGGAGAACACGTCGAAGATTCTCTGCGGATTGGTGGCCTTCGGGGTGATCACGTTCTGAGACCAGCCGGCCACACCGTTGATGTCGCCGTAGGTCACAACGCCTTCCTCATGCGGGAAGAAGGGATACATGGACAGGTCGTAGCCATCGGGGCCCTTGGCGCCGACAACTTCATAGGTGCTCTCGGGATCGGATTCGGTCAGCAGACGACGGAAGTTCACGGAGTTATCCTGAGAGAAGTCGCCCCAAACCAGGCCATAGGTGCCGTTGGAAACGCGCTCCCACATCTTGGTATAGTCGTCGGAGAAGGTATCCGGGCTCCACAGTCCCTCACGGAACCACTGGTTGGCAATGTGGATAGCTTCCTGGACCAGCTCGTTCTTGGTGGCGAATTCCATGGTGGACTTGCCATCCTTCCAGGTGCCTACCCAGTAGTCATCCGGAACGTTCTCCAGGCCCAGAGAACGGGCGATGGGGTTCCAAACCTGACGGCCGTTGCCGGAGTAGGAGAAGTAGATCGGCTGAACAGCAGCGCCGTTGTAGTTGGTCAGGTTCGCTTCCTTGATCTTCACGGCATAGTCGTGATAGTCGTCCAGCGTCTCCAGCTTGGGAGAGCCAACAGCCTCATAGTACTTCGGGTTGATCATCCAGTAGTTGTTGCCGCCGGTGCAGCGCAGGCCGGTCTTACCGGAACGCACCCAGGTGCCGAAGCCGTAGTCCTTGCCGTCAACAGCCTGAACGTACAGGGTGGTTTCGCCCATGTTCTTATCGTACAGGTTGCCTTCATAACGGAAGGGATCCAGCGGGATGGCGCCGCCAGCCTTGATCAGACGAGGCATGTACTGAGAACGAGCCACATACACAACCTCAGGCCAGCTCTGGTCGGTCAGCATCAGAGCGAACTTGGAGTCGGAGTCACTGTCGGGCTTGGTGCCGTAGATCTTCACGTTGAACTTCTTTTCCAAAGCTCTGGAGACCATGTCGTCGCCCCAAGTCTTGATGACTTCGGTGTCGTACTGGAAGTACCGAGTGAACTCATACAGCTCGCTGGTATCATCCGGGCCGGTAGAGACATCGCTGGTGCCAGCTTCGCCGCCGCCGGTAGAGGTGTCGCCACCGCCGGTGCCGCCAGTGCTCGTGGTGCCACTGCCGGAGCCGCCGGTGCTGCTATTGCCGGTGCCGCCGCAGGCCGCCAGAACGCCGACCAGCATGACAACTGCCAACAGCAGTGCAAGTACTCTTTTCTTCATCTTTTGATCCTCCTAGGATTAGTGTCTCAGGTCGCCCCAAGACGAAATTTATACAAAGGGGTGAAGAAGTCCCCTAAGTACCGAACAGTCGGGCTTCCAGCGCAGGCACTCGCGCCAAAGGTCGCCCTTCGGCGCGTGCCGTTTTCGCTGAGTTTATCCCTTGATGGAGCCGATCATGATGCCCTTGATGAAGTATCTCTGCAGGAAGGGATAGATCGCCACGATGGGAAGGATAGAGGTGATCATGGTGGCCATGGTGATGGAACGGCTGTTCACCTTTCTGTGCTGGCCAGCCGCCGAAATGGCTGCCTGGCCGGCGCCGGCCGCCGCCATACGCTCTGCATAGCTGGCCTCGTTGATGATGGACAGCAACACGCAGGTCATCGGCTTCAGGTCTTCGTTGTTGGTGATGTAGATGGTGGGCATATACCAGTCGTTCCAGTGCTGCACGCCGAAGTACAGTGCGATGGTCGCAATGATGGGCGTGGACACAGGCCAGAAGATCCTAAAGAACACGGTAAAGTAGTTCGCGCCGTCAATTCTGGAAGATTCCTCCAGAGCCTCCGGTACGCCGCTGAAGTAGCTGCGCATCAGGATCAGGTTCCAGACGTTGACCAGCGAGGGGATGATGAACACCCAGAAGGTGTTGACCAGGCCCAGGCTGCGGATCACGATGTAGGTGGGGATCAAGCCGCCGCCGAAGTACATCGGGATCAGGCAGAAGATGGTGTAGAACCGTCTGCCCACCAGAGACTTTCTGGACAGGGCAAAGGCCATTGCACCGGTCACCAGCAGGCCGCCAATGGTACCGATCACGGTACGGGCGATGGTGACGCCGTAAGCCTTCCAGATCTTCGGGTTCGTGAAGATGCTTCTGTAGCTATCGACAGAGAACACACGGGGGAAGATCGAGATGCCGCCGCGGGTGGTGTCGTCTGCATCGTTCAGCGAGATCGCCAGAGAGTTCAGGAAGGGATACAGGGTCGTGATGAACACGACGGTCATGACGATGAAGATCACGATACTGATGACGTAATCGCTTACGACCTTCTTTGATTTCATCTTGTGGGGCTTCATTGCTTTTTCAGCTGCCATGAGTATATCCTCCTTTCCCTAATTACAGAAGTGCAGTCTCGCCGGCCTTGTCGGCTACCCAGTTGGCAGTCAACAACAGGATGAAGTTGATGACGGACTTGAGCAGGCCCACCGCAGAACCGAAGGAGAAGCGCATCAGCGCAATGCCCATGCGGTAAGAGTAGGTGTCAATGACCTGCGCGTAGGGAGTCAGCATGGCGTTGGTCATCTGCCGGGTCAACATCATGATCTGGTCGAAGTTGGCATTCAGGATGCCGCCGACGTTCATGATGAACAGAAGCACGATGGTGGGCTTGATGGACTTGACAGTGATGTGCCACATCTTCTGGGCGCGGGTGGCGCCGTCGATGTCGGCCGCCTCATACATCTCCACGTCGATGCCGGCGATGGCGGACACGAAGATGATGGCGTTCCAGCCAAGCTCTTTCCAAATGTCAGAAAGGAGGGCGATGCCCCAGAACCACTTGCCTTGCTGGAAGAAGTTCACGGGCTTGTCGAGGATCTTCAGGGCCACCAGCATCTCGGTGACGGACCCGTCGGTGCCCAGCAGATCGAACAGCAGCAGAGCGCACACAGTCCAGGAAATGAAGTGGGGCAGGTAGCTGATGGTCTGCACCGCCTTCTTGATCGGGACCACACGCAGCTCGTTCAGGAACACTGCGAAGATGATCGGCATCACGAACCCGATGGTCAGCTTCAGCAAGCTGATGACCAGGGTGTTGCGGACGATCCCAGGCAGCTCAGGGGTCTTAAACAGCTCGATGAACCATTTGAAGCCGACCCACTGGCTGAAACCGACCACATCGCCGATCTGGAAATCCTGGAAGGCCATGAGCACGCCGTAGATGGGTATGTAGCTGAAGATGAAGAGCAGGATGATACCTGGCAAAATCAACAACTGCAAATCCCACTGGGCCACGAACTGCTGAAAAGCGTTGGGCTTTTTCACAGTCGGCTGAATGGCGACTTCCGCGCTTGACTTTTTCAATCTCATCACTCCCAATGCCATGCTCGCGCACGGCGAATTTTGAAGTGAGGGGCGGACCCCTCAAGGAAGAACGAATGTGCAGCTGCCCCTCCCCCGCTCATGTGGAGCCGTTTTGGGGCATTTTGCACAGCCGCTCCCGATCATCGGGCCGCCGCAGCTACTCGGCATGGTCCTCTTTTGGGAAGCCGCACAGCAAAGTGCACAAACTCCGTTCGCTTCTTGAAGACATTATATAGCCAGTTTTCAAAAAAGTCCACCCCATTTCCCAAAAAATTTGTTTACATTTTTGTAACCATTCCGCTACAATTCCGAAAAAACCCGGATTTCTGCGGTTTTTGAGAGGCGAACAAAATATCAAAACAGGCAAAATTTCACAGCACCCCCGGTGCAAAACCCGCTAAAATTCACAAACAGTTTCCATAACTTTCCGTCAACTGCGGATGGCCGCCGCCACTGCTTCCGTCAAAATGTCCAAACCCCGGCGCAGGGTCTCCTCGTCGATGAGCAGCTCGGGCATCACCTTGATCACCGTGTTGCCCCGGCCCACGCGCTCCACGATGAGCCCCCGGCGGAAGGCCTCGTCCAGGACCTTTTTGGACATTTTTCCGTCGTGATCGAAGCCCCACAGGTCCACGCCCCAGATGAGGCCCAGGCCCCGGGTGCGGATGCGCTGGGGATCCAGCACGCAGATGCCCTCCATGTACTCGGCCACGATCTCGCTCTTTTCCCGGACCTTGCGCTCCACGTCCTCCTCCAGCATCATCGCAAGGCCCTCCCGGGCGGCGATCATGGAGAGCTGGTAGCCCCGGAAGGTGCCGTTGTGCTCGCCTGGCTCCCAAACGTCCAGCTCCGGCTTGAGGAGCACCAGGGCAAAGGGCATGCCGTAGCCGCCGATGGACTTGGACTGGGTGACGATATCCGGAACGATGCCGGCCCGCTCGAAGGAGAAGAACCAGCCGGTGCGGGCGCAGCCCACCTGCACGTCGTCCACGATCATCAGGATGTCCTGGCGGTCGCACAGCTCCCGCACGGCCCGCAGCCAGCCCGCATCGAAGGGGTAGATGCCGCCGTCCGCCTGCACCGTCTCCAGGATGATGGCAGCGGGCTTTTCCACGCCGGAATGGTCGTCGGTCAGCAGCCGTTCCATGTACTGCACGGTGTCCAGCTCCGGGAACATGTACGGCGCCGGGATGTGGGTCACGTTGTCCAGGGGCACGCCGGCCCCCGCCCGGGAGGCGGCGTCGGTGGTCAGGGCGATGGAACCCAGGGTCATGCCGTGGAAACCGCCCATGAGGGCGAACACATTGGTGCGTTTTTTCACCTTTCGGGCCAGCTTCAGGGCCGCTTCCACCGCGTTGGTGCCGGTGGGGCCGGTGAATTGGATGCGGTAGTCCAGGCCCCGGGGCTTGAGGATGTTCTCCTCGTAAAATTCGATAAACGACCGTTTGGGGACCGTGTACATGTCCAGTGCGTGCATCACACCGTCACTTTGGAGGTATTCCAGCAGCTTTTCCTTGATGCGGTCCGGGTTGTGGCCGTAATTCAGGGCCCCGGCGCCGCAGAAAAAGTCGATGTACTCCCGGCCCGTCTCGTCGTAGAGGAAGGGGCCCTTGGCCCGGGTGAACACCGCCGGGAAGTTCCGGCAGTAGGAGCGCACCTGGGATTCGTAGGTCTCAAACGGGATCGTGTTCATGTTGTCGTTCATTTTTTACCACCCTTTCTACCCCGCAGAGCGGTCTCTGCGGAATTCAGCGATCGGTACTCTACCGGCCCCGTTGATGCAGGTTTTGGGGCCTTTCCTGCTCAGTATAGCACATTTTTGGATGAAATCAACACTTTTCCGGGAAAACCTGCCGGGGCGGGGACCTTTTGGCGAGGGAAGTCCCGGGGCCTCACAACAATGTGTAGTGGTTTGCCTTTACAGAAAACACAAGATGAAGTGTCCCGTAAAGGGAGCGACCTTTACGGGACCGGACGATTTGTCCTTGCATTCGTGCGGAAAACCAAAAAACAGGCGGGGGAACCGTCCGGATAGGCGGTGTTTGGGGGCCCCAACAGGGCCTCTGCCCCACCGCTGGCATGCTCGGCGGCCGCTTTCTGCCAGAAAAGCTGGGAGGCGGTGTTCCCGGGGTGGTATTTGATCTCCCACAGGCCCGGAAAGCGCGCAAACACCTGGGAAACGGTCCACGTGCCCACCCCCTGGCGGCGGTATTTGGGAAGGATGCAGAACTCCGCAACGGCATGATCGATGGGACGGCCCAGCTCACTGTGGCGGTTGAGGAGCACGAACCCCGCCAGTGCCCCCTCTTTGCGGACAAAAAACGCGTTTCGGGTGGGATCCGACCCGTATGCGGCCAGCCAGGGGTAGCCAAAGCGCCCGTCGGGGCCCACATCCTCCCCGGTGTACTGGGAGAACTCATAGAGGTATTTTTCCAGGAGCTCCCGGAGGGTCTCCTGCTCCTCCGGCAGGACGGGAGCCAGCCGGAGCCCGGATGTCTGCATTATAAAGTATACCACACTTTCGTCGATTTGTAAAGAGGAAATCGAAAAATTGTTCGTAGAAATTTCATTCGATTTTTTGTGCAGTTTTTTTTACAGGTCGTCCTCCCCGCCGGCGCCCAGGGCATTCTGGCTGAGGGCGGTGAGGTAGGCGTTGATGAAGCCGTCCAGGTCGCCGTCCATCACGGCGTTGACGCTGCTGGTCTCATACCCGGTGCGGTGGTCCTTCACCATGGTGTAGGGCATGAACACGTAGGAGCGGATCTGGCTGCCCCAGGTGATCTCCTTCTGCTCCCCCTTGATGTCGGAGATCTTCTCCAGGTGCTCCCGCTCCTTGATCTCCACCAGCTTGGAGATGAGCATCTTCATGGCCACGTCCCGGTTCTGGTATTGGCTGCGCTCCACCTGGCAGGACACCACGATGCCCGTGGGGATGTGGATAAGCCGCACGGCGGAGGAGGTCTTGTTCACCTTCTGGCCGCCGGCGCCGCTGGCCCGGTAGACCTCCATCTTGATGTCATCGGGGTTGATCTCCACGCTGGTGTCCTCTTCGATCTCGGGCATGACCTCCAGGGACGAGAAGGAGGTGTGGCGGCGGCCGGCGGCATCGAAGGGAGAGACCCGCACCAGCCGGTGGACCCCGGCCTCACTTTTCAGATAGCCGTAGGCGTTCTCCCCCTCCACCAGGATGGAGGCGCTCTTGAGGCCGGCCTCGTCGCCGTCCAGGTAATCCAGGGTGGTGACCTTGAAGCCGTGGCGCTCGCCCCAGCGGTTGTACATGCGGAAGAGCATCTCGGCCCAATCCTGGGCCTCGGTGCCGCCGGAGCCCGCGTGGAAGGTGAGGATGGCATTGTGGCTGTCGTACTCTCCGGTGAGGAGGGTGGAGAGCTTCATGGCGGCCACCTCGGTCTCGATGGCCTCCAGCTCGGCCTTCACCTCGTCCAGCAGGGACAGGTCCTCGGCCTCGTCCCCCATATCGATGAGGGCGGCGGCGTCCTCCGCCCGGGCGGCCAGGCGGAGGTAGCGCTCGTCCCGGTCCTTGAGGTTCGCCATGCGGCGGGTGATCCGCTGGGCCTCCTCCATGTTGTCCCAGAAGCCGGGCTCGGCGGTCTTGTGCTCCAGCATCTCCACCTCTTCCCGCAGGCGGGGCAGGCCCAAAGAGTCCTTGAGCCCTGCCAGTTCTTTTTCCAGCTCGGCAACGCGGTGGCGCTGTTCTTCATATTGCAGCATCGGTTTCCCCTTCCTTTTTTTCCAAGCAGATCCCCCGGCCCGGAGGGCAGCTCCCCGTGCATCGAAAGGAGCGCCTGGGCGGGATCCCGTCCTATTGGGTATAGTATACCCGAAATCCCGGGAATTGTAAAGGGGCTTGGGAGAAAGAGAGGGCCGGGCGGGAGCAAATGTTCGAGCCCACAAGGGAAATTATTAACAGTATGAAAATTCGTTGTGGGAACGATTGCGTAATTGCACGAAATCGTGTACAATAGAAGAAATAAGCAAAAAATAAGCAAAAGGACTGGCGGAACCAACATGCTGGACTACACTGGAATCAAATGCCCGGTCTGCGGGGTCCCCTTTCGGGAGGGCGACGATATCGTGGTCTGCCCGGAGTGCGGGGCGCCCTATCACCGGGCGTGTTATCAAAAGGAAGGACACTGCATCTTCCCGGAGCTGCACGAGCAGGGCCGGGAGTGGCAGCCCCCCGCGCCGCCCCGGGCCCCGGACGTGTCGGCGGAGATCAAGGACCGGGAATGCCCGGTGTGCGGGCTGCTGAACAGCCACAGCGCGCTGTTTTGCAGCCGGTGCGGGTCGTCGCTGCTGGGAGACCCCCAGACCCACGCCAACACGCCGCCCCAGCAGCAGCCCCGGCAGGGCACCCAAAACGGCGTGCCGCCCTTCAATCCCACCCCGGCGCCGCCGCGGACGGGGGGATACTCCGGGATGCCCGGGATGCCCTTTGCCGCGGACCCCATGGGCGGGGCCAGCCCGGCGGATGTGTTGGACGAAGGGGTGACCTTCGGGGACGCTTCTCAGCTGGTGCGGCAGAATTCCGGGTACTATATGGCGGTGTTCCGGTATATGAAGCAGACCGGACGCAACAAGTTCAACTTCTGCGCGTTCCTCTTTTCCGGCGCGTGGATGCTCTATCGGAAGCAGTACAAGTGGGGCGCTGTGGTGCTGTCGCTGATGAGCCTGCTGTATATCGGCTATCTGTTCACCAGCATTTTCGTCTCCACCCCCCTGCTGCTGGACCTGATGACCCGGTCGGGGATCGACATCAACCAGAGCCTGTCCGGCTCCAGCGAGCAGATTCTGCTGCTGTCCGATCAGCTGGCCCGGGAGCCGGTGCTCACCCAGCTGCTGATGTTCCTGCCCCTGCTGTGCCTGGCGGGCATGCTGGTGATCATGATCGTGGTGGGGATGCGGGGCAACCGGATGTACCTGAAGCACTGCGTGCAGACGGTGCGCCGGGTGAAGGCCGCCCAGGGGGACGGCGACCCCGACATGACCCTGGCCGCCAAGGGAGGCGTCAATGTGGCCGTGGCGGTGTGTATCGGCGCGTGCTACTTTATCCTGACCAATTTTCTGCCCCTGTTCCTGTGAACGAACCCATTGAGGAGGAAACTGTATGGCAAAAGTGAGAAAGGCCGTGATCCCTGCGGCGGGTCTCGGCACGCGGGTACTGCCCGCCACCAAATCCATGCCAAAGGAGATGCTGCCCATCGTGGACAAGCCCGCCATCCAATACATCGTGGAGGAGGCGGCCCGGTCGGGCATCGAGGACATTTTGATCATCACCAACCGGGGCAAGGGCCTGTTGGAGGACCACTTTGACCACGCGCCGGAGCTGGAACAGCGCCTGGAGCAGACCGGCAAGTGGACGGTACTGGAGGAGGTCCGGCGGATCACCCAGCTGGCCAACATCACCTATGTGCGGCAGAAGGAGACCAAGGGGCTGGGCCATGCGGTCTACTGCGCCCGGCGCTTTGTGGGGGACGAGCCCTTTGCGGTGCTCTACGGGGACGATGTGATCGTGGGCGAGGACCCGGCCTGCGGACAGCTGATCCGCGCCTATGAGACCTTTGGCAACGGCGTGGTGGGGGTCCGGGAGGTCTCTCCGGAGGACATCTCCAAATATTCCTCCCTGAAGGTCTCCCCCATCCGGGACAATTACTTTGCCTGCACCGATATGATCGAAAAGCCCGGGCCCGGAGAGGCGTTCAGCCTCTATTCCATTTTGGGCCGGTGCGTGCTGCCTCCGGAGATCTTCCGCATCCTGGAGCACACCCAGCCCGGCGCGGGGGGAGAGATCCAGCTGACGGATGCCATGCGGGAGCTGGCCCGGAGAGACGGGATGACCGCCGTGGCCTTTACCGGCACCCGGTACGACATGGGCAGCAAGCTGGGCGTGATGCAGGCCGGGGTGGAAAACGCCCTGCGGCACCCGGAGATCGGCGAAGCGTTCCGGGCCTATCTGAAGGAATTGGCAAAACAGCTGTAAAAACGGCGTTTTTGAAACTTTTCCTTGACTTTCCAGGGTCGGATGGCGTATAATAAGTTGTTGTTTGAGACCGACGTTTCAAACTTCCTTGCTCCGCGACACCCTACCTGCGCGGGGCCAATAGCCCAAAAGGAGGTGCAATAGAAATGGCCAAAAATGTGTACGAGACTGTCATCGTCACCAGCGCGAAGCTGGGAGAAGAGGGCAACGCCGAACTGGTCGAGCGTTTCAAGGCGCTCATCGAGCAGCACGGGACCATTCAGGATGTGGACGACTGGGGGAAGCGCCGGTTTGCGTATCCCATCCAGAAGCAGACCGAAGGGTTCTACACGCTGATCACCTTTGAGAGCGAGCCCGACTTCACCGCAGAGCTGGACCGCCGGTATCAGATCACCGACGGCATCCTGCGGACCCTGATCGTCAAGCGCGATCCCCGTCACCTGGCTCCCAAGAAGGTGAAGGCCCACGCCGTGCCCAGCGAGGAGGAGGCTCCCTCCGAAGCCGAAGAGGCGCCTGCGGAAGAGACCGCTCCCGTGGAAGCCCCCGCCGTGGAGACCGCCCCCGCCGAAGAAGCGGAATGATCGGGCAAACCGAAAGTGAGTGGTGTGATCTATGCTGAACATTGCTGCTATCATGGGTAGGCTCACGGCCGATCCCGAACTGAGGACCACGGCCAGCGGGGTGTCGGTGACTTCCTTCACCCTGGCGGTGGACCGCTCCTATGCCCCCCGGGGTGAGGAACGCCAAACGGACTTCATCAATGTGGTCGCCTGGAGAAGCACGGCGGAATTCATCTGCAAGTATTTCACCAAAGGCCAGATGATGGCCGTGACCGGCTCCATCCAGACCCGAAACTATGAGGACCGGCAGGGCAATCGCCGAACGGCGGTGGAGATCGTTGCCAACGACGTGAGCTTCACCGGCTCCAAGCGAGAGACCGGCAGTGCTGCGCAGACCGCGCCGGTTGCCGGGGCTCCCTCCGGGACGCCGGCCCCCCGGCCCGCTTTCAATGAACCCGCGCCCGCCTTTTCCAACGGGAGCGACGATGACTTTACCGACATGCTGGGAGACGACGATCTCCCCTTCTAATCTTTGAGACAGGAGGTTATTCCCAATGGCCGACAGACCTGAGAGAGAAGTGCGCCGCGGCCGCAAGGGCCGGAAAAAGGTATGCGCCTTCTGCGTGGATCGCGTGGATTTCATCGACTACAAGGATGTGGCGAAGCTGCGCCGGTTCATTTCCGAGAGAGGCAAGATCCTCCCCCGCCGCGTGACCGGCACCTGCGCGTATCATCAGCGCGCCCTGACCGTCGCCATCAAGCGCGCCCGTCATCTGGCGCTGCTGCCCTATACCAGCGACTGAGTCTCTGCAAGGCAAACAAACGAAAGACCGCCCCGATCCCGGGGCGGTTTTCATTTTGTCATTTTTGGATCCGGTCCCGATAGAACCGAAACACGCCCAGATCCCGGGCATTTAAGTACACCTGCTGGCGGGTCTGGGGACGGAATGCTTCCAGCAGGCGGATCGCCTCCTCCAGAGGGTGCCAGCAGAGCCGGTACCCCTGATCCTGCTCCGCCTGGGTCAGAGCAGGAGGCTGGGTCTCCCCCACCGTGTGGACCACATAAAAGTAAGAGTATTTGGTGGTATCGGCGCTGCCGCGGTTTTCGTAGACCGTGCCTAGCTCCTCCAAGCGGGAGACCTCACAACCGGTCTCCTCCAGCAGTTCCCGTTTGAGTGCGGAAACAGGGTCTTCCCCTGGCTCGATGCCGCCGCCCGGAGTCATGTAATTCTGAAAGGCCCGGATGTGCATCAGCCCAAAGAGGCCGTCCACCCGGCGGAGGATCGCCCGGGCGGCATAGTGAGGCGGCGATTGAGAACGTGTAGGCACGCCGAAGAGGACCTGATCATTGAGTTCAAACAGGATATCCATAGAGATCCTTTCCGCGGCCATAGTGGTCACTATGACAAGCATGATCCATGAAAAAGAAAATCGGCAAAGCACAGGCTCCGCCGATTGTTGGTGGACCATCAGGGACTTGAACCCCGGACCGATCGGTTATGAGCCGACTGCTCTGACCAACTGCGCTAATGGTCCCAAACGACGATACCGCCGAAAATCGGCGGTATCCATGGCTCCCCCTGTTGGGCTCGAACCAACGACCCTTCGGTTAACAGCCGAATGCTCTACCACTGAGCTAAGGAGGAATATACGGCAGCACAGCTGCCAAATTGGTGACCCGTGCGGGAATCGAACCCACGTTAACGGCGTGAGAGGCCGCTGTCTTAACCGCTTGACCAACGGGCCATATGGTGCACCATCAGGGACTCGAACCCGGGACACCCTGATTAAGAGTCAGGTGCTCTACCAACTGAGCTAATGGTGCATAATGCAGGGCACAATACCCTAAAAACTGAATAAAGCGGGGGATGCAGAAGGGAAAGGGAGGTGGGTTTATGCAAAGAGGAGCAAGAACTCAAGTTTATCAGAAAACCAAAGGTCAAGCCCTCGGCCTAT
>CANRPD010000016.1 GCA_947632385.1 uncultured Clostridia bacterium
GTCCTGGGGCGGGGGCGTGGAGACAAAATGGGGAGGCTTCCCGGCTGCAGCGGGGCGTCTCTCCCCGGCCCGGGCGGGCGCGGCACCGGCGGGGAGCAGGCGCGTTTTTCCTTGACAGCGCACCCGTTTCCCCGTACAATGAGAGCAGCCCGGCCGCTCCCGGGCCGCATCTCACCCGAAAGGAGCCTTTTTCATGTCTGAACCCACCCCGTTCCGTCCCCTGCGCCGTGCGGCGCAGGCCCTTTCCCCGGAGGACTGCACCGCCGTGCTGGAACGCGCCTCCTCCGGCGTGCTGGCCCTGCTGGGGGACGGCGAATACCCCTACGCCGTGCCCCTGAATTTCTGCCTGGAGGAGGACGCGCTCTTCTTCCACGGGGCCCTTGCCGGCCACCGGGTGGACGCCATGGGCGCCTGCGCCAAGGCCTCCTTCTGCGTGGTGGACTGGGAGCAGGTCCAGCCCGACCGCTACGCCACGGATTTCCGCAGCGTCATCGTCTTCGGCACCCTGGCCCCGGTGGAGGACCCCGCCCAGCGCCAGCGGGCCCTGGAGGCCTTCGCCCGGAAATACTGCCCCGACCACCCGGAGGAACGCCGCCTGCGGCAGATCGCCCTGGAGTCCCCCGGCACCCTGGTCGCCCGCCTGGAGATCCATCACGTCTCCGGCAAGGTCAGCCGCTCCCTGGCGGCGCCCCAGCCCTGACCCCCGGTGCTGGCCGCCGGCCCCGCCGTCTCCCCGCCCGCGCTGCCGCGCGGGCGGGGAGACGGCGGGGGCCGGTCCACCGCAAAGCCCAAAACAGGCGGCCTTCCTGCCGGAAAACCGCCTGTTTCTCTCAGATTCAGTTCAGCCGTTCCACGCCGCACCGCACCGGCCGGGCCCGATAGATCTCCCCTTTGCCTTCCAGCAGCCGGACCGCATTCCCCGCCGCCTCCGCCGAGTCGAAGATCCCGTACACCACCGACCCGCTGCCGGTCATCAGCGTGCCCAGCGCCCCGCCGGAGGTCATGGCCGCCTTGATCTCCTTCACCTGCATGAGCCGCAGCGCCTCCTCGAACCGGTTGTACAGCCGCCGGGAGATCCCCTCCAGACCCCCCGCCTCCAGCGCCTCCAGCAGCCGGGGCGTGGCGTGGGTCCGCCCTCCGGGCGCCTGGTCCAGCAGGGCAAAGGCCCGGGGCGTGCTCACCCCGGCGGGGGGCTTGCACAGCACCAGCTGGCAGTCCGGCAGCGGCGGCACAGGGGTCAGCTCCTCGCCGATCCCCCCGCAGCGCAGTGTGCCGCCGAACAGGCAGAAGGCTACGTCCGCCCCCACCCGGGCCCCCAGCAGCCGCAGCTGCTCCCGGTCCAGGGGCTCCCCATACAGCCCGTTGAGCCCCACGAGCACCGCCGCCGCGTCGGCGCTGCCGCCGCCCAGTCCCGCCCGGCTGGGGATCCGCTTCGTCAGCCGCACGGTGCAGCCGCCGGCGGTCCCCGTGGCCTCAAAAAACGCCTGGGCCGCCTGATAGGCGCTGTTGCGCCGATCCGTGGGCAGGTATTTGCGGTCGCAGAACACCCGGATCTGCCCCGCCGGCCCCGGCACCACCTCCACCAGGTCGCACAGGGAGACGCTCTGCATCACCGTGTCCAGCAGGTGATATCCGTCCGCCCGCCGGCCCACCACGTCCAGCGTCAGGTTGATTTTCCCGTATGCCTTCAACTTCATACCCATTCCTCCTTGGTCCGTGCCCGGACGGGCCAATGTCGCGGCCCCTGCCGAGGCGGGGCAATGACGCGGTCCGTGGCCGGACGGGCCTATGCCGCGGGCAAGCGCCAACAAACCGAAAGTGGGTCATCGCGCCCGCTAGTGTCCTGTAGTCCAAAGTCGCGCACTGGTTTCTTCGGTCAGCCGGCAACCCCTCGCGCCAGCCGATTTGCGAAACGGGCCAGCGGCCCCACCCGCCTCCCCCGTCTCGCCGCCTGCCTGCGGCAGGCGCTTTTGCTCCGCAAAAGGGGGCGCGGGACAAGTCCAGTCCCGCGCCCGCGAGACGGCGTCCATGGCCGGACGTGGCAAGTCGCGGCCCCTGCCGGGGCGGGGCAACGTCGCGGACCAGAGCCTACGGGACGAAAATGGGCCGTCGCGCCCGCCAGCCTGCTCAATGAGAAAGCAACACTCGCAAAACCCCCAAACCCTGCACGGACCCGGCCGCAACCCCGCCAAAACGCCCCCGAACCGGTCCCAAACCCCGCCGGATCACAGCTTCAGCAGGCTCAGGCGTTTCACCTGGATGCAGTGCTGGGGGCACATCTCCTGGCAGCAGAAGCACCGGATGCACCGGCTGGAGTCGATCTGGGCCTTTCGGTCCACCAGGGTGATGGTGTGCTGGGGGCAGCTTTCGGCGCATTTGCCGCAGCCCACGCACCGTTTCCGGTCGATCTTCGGCCGGGGCGTCACCCATTTTTTGGCCATGGGCCGCAGCGCCCGGGGCAGCCGGTCCACAAAGTCGGTGCTGCTGACCTTCGCCTTGCGAAAATCCGGGGCGGCCAGGGCGGCAAAGTCGTCGCCGAGGAGCTCCACCTCCCCCAGGGTCCGGGGCCCCAGGCCCCGCTGGGCGCCGATGCGCAGCATGTCCACGTTTTCGGGGACCATGCCCAGCAGGGCGGCCACCGCCACGTCGGCGGCAAAGGGATTGCGCCCTGCCGCCACCAGCCCCAGCTCCCGGCGGTCGCCGCCGGTGGGGCCGTCCCCCTCCATGGCCCAAATGCCGTCCATCACCGTGAACTGCGGAGCCAGGAATTCCGCCAGATCCACCAGCATCTCGCTGAAATCCCCCCGCTCCGGGAAACGGCAGTGCAGCTCGGGCTTTTGCAGCCCCGGCACGCAGCCGAACAGGTTCTTCACCGCACCGGAGTACCCCACCATGGAGTGGGTCTTCACCTTGGGCAGGTCGATGAGGTAATCGGCCCCCAAAAACGGCTCCACGATGGGCGCCTGGCGGCACCGGCGGCCCTGGGGCAGGGCCACCTCCCGGCTCTGGCAGTCGGTGTACAGCAAAAAGCCGTTGGCCTCGGCCATTTGGGTGTAGCCGCAGCCCTTGAAATGCCCCCGCATCACGCCGGGAGCGTAGGGCCCGCCGGGGCTCTCGGCGATGAGCACCCGGGCCCCGGTCTTCTGCACGCAGCGGCCCACCGCCTGGACGAACAGCGGGTGGGTGACGGCGGCCGCCGCCGGGTCCGAGCGGAGGATGAGGTTGGGCTTGAGCACCGCGGTCATGCCGGGGCGCAGGTCGTCGTAGACCCCGAAGGTGCGGAAGATCCGGTCGATGACCGGCTCCAGGGCATCGGGGTCGTAGGTCCGGAGCTGTTTGAGCAAAACGGTTTCCATGGGGTCCCTCCCGGGTCAGAGATCGTGTTGGAGAAAGGCGTGGATGCGCTCCAAGGCCTCGGCGATGTGGGCGATGGAGTAGGAGTAGGAGATGCGCACATAGCCCTCGCCGCTGGCGCCGAAGGCGTCCCCCGGCACCACGGCCACCCGCCGGGCGTAGAGGAGCTTTTCGCAGAATGCCTGGGAGGTGAGGCCCGTGGACTGGATGGACGGGAAGACGTAGAAGGCGCCCTCGGGCTCGAAGCAGGGCAGGCCCATTTTGTTGAGCCCGTCCACGATGAGCCGCCGGCGCAGGTCGTACTGCCGGCGCATGTAGGCCACGTCCTCGTCGCCGTTTTTCAGGGCCTCGATGGCGGCATACTGGCTGGTGGTGGGGGCGCTCATGATGGCGAACTGGTGCAGCTTGGTCATCAGGGCCAGGATCTCCCGGGGGCCGGCGGCATAGCCCAGGCGCCAGCCGGTCATGGAATAGGTCTTGGAGAAGCCGTTGATGAGCACGGTGCGCTCCCGCATTCCCGGCAGGGAGGAAAAGGCCACGTGGGCGGCCCCGCCGTAGGTCAGTTCGGCGTAGATCTCGTCGGAGAGGACCAGCAGCCCGTGGCGCTCCACCACCCGGGCCACGGCCTCCAGGTCCTCCCGGCGCATGACGGCCCCGGTGGGGTTGTTGGGATAGGGCAGGATCAGCAGCTTGCTCTTTGCGGTGATCTTCGCTTCCAGCGCCTCCGCCGTGAGGCGAAAGCCGTTTTCCGCCCGGGTCTCCACGGTGACGGGCACGCCGCCGGCCATGCGGGTGATGGGCACGTAGCAGACGAAGCTGGGCTCCGGGATGAGCACCTCGTCCCCGGGGTTCAGGAGAGAGCGCACGCACAGGTCGATGGCCTCGGACCCGCCCACGGTGACCAGGATCTCGGTGGCGGGGTCGTAGTCCACGGCGTAGTGGCGGCTGAGGAACCGGCCGATCTCCTGGCGCAGGGCGGCAAAGCCCCGGTTGGGGGTGTAGCGGGTGCGGCCCTTTTCCAGGGAGGCGATGCCCTCCTCCCGGATGTGCCAGGGGGTGTGGAAGTCCGGCTCGCCCACGGAGAGGGAGATGACGTCCTCCATCTCGTTGGCGATGTCGAAAAACCGGCGGATGCCCGACGGGGGCAGCTGCTGGAGGATCCGGTTGGTCCGCTGGGTATAGTCAATCACACAGGTTGCTCCCTCTCTCGTCGATTTCCTCGTACTCGCTGTGGAAGATCACGCCGCCCTCCTTGTACCGGGTGAGGACGAAGTGGGTGGCGGTGGACAGGACCCCCTCGATGGGGGCCAGGCGGCGGGCCACGAACATGGCGATGTCCGACATGGTCTTGCCGGCCACGGTGACGGCCAGGTCAAAGCCGCCGGACATGAGGGCCACGGAGCGGACCTCCGGGAAATTCATGATGCGGCCGGCGATCTCGTCGAAGCCGGTGTCCTTCTTCGGGGTGACCTTCAACTCGATGAGGGCGGTGGCCGCCGGGGCGGAGACCCGCTCCCAGTTCACCAGGGTGCGGTAGCCCTTGATGACGCCCTCCTTTTCCAGCCGGGCCACGGCGCTGCGGACCTCCTCCTCGCTGACGCCCAGCATGGCGGAGAGCTGGGCGGGGGTGAGCTTGGCATCTTCCTCCAAAAGCTCCAAAAGGGATTCGTTTTCCAGCATGACAGTACCTCCTTGTTGCCCGCGAACGGGGTCAGATCAGTTCCCAGTCCCAGTCCTTGGGGGCCCGGGGATACCAGAATTCGCCGTACTCCCCCAAAAACACCCGGAGCAGGGGCTGGAAGTCAGCGACCAGGCGATGTTCGGTCAGGGTGGCCAAAGGCGTCCAGAACACGGCCCCCTCGGCGGAGGAGCGGACCTGGCCGGTGTAGCGGGCGGCGCGGTAGAGCAGCACCACGTACCGGGCGCCGGTGTCGTTGTAAAAATCCTTGACGCCGCAGAGGACGGGGTCCTCCACGGTGAGGCCGGTCTCCTCCATCACCTCCCGGATCACGGCGGCGGTGAAGGACTCCCCGGGCTCCACGTGGCCCCCGGGGAACACCACCCCGGGCCAGCCGGGATCGTTGCGGTCCTGGACCAGCACGTTGCCCGCGCCGTCGGTGACCATGCACATGTTGGTGAAGATGACATTTTCCACTGCCATTGGGGGATCCCTTCCTTTCGTCTATCGAATGGGCAGCAGCTGGGGCTGCCGGCCGCGGTACAGGGCAAAGTGGGTAAAGCCGCAGGAGAGGAGCAGCTCCAGGCCGTCGTCGATGCCGAAGCCCAAGTCCTGGGTCCGGTGGGCGTCGCTGCCCAGGGTGACCAGCCGCCCGCCCTTCTCCCGGTAGCGGCGCAGGAGGGGGCCGTCGGGCAGGGGACGGCCCAGGGTGCGGTAGCCGGAGGTGTTCACCTCCAGGGCCTTGTCCCGGCGGATGAGGGCCTCGAAGATGGCGTCGATGGCGGGGAGATGGGGGGTGAGGTCCATCTTGAGGCCGCCCAGGCCCTCCAGATACCGGATGGGGTAGGTGAGGTGGCCCAGGGAGTCGAAATCGGCGGTCTCCGCCAGCGCCAGGAGCTCCTGCCAATAGCGGGCCAGCAGGGCGTGGGCCCGGGGGAGCTCCTCCTGGGTGAAGCGCATGAAGTAAAAATCCTCCTCCCCCAGGAGGTTGTGCAGGGAGCCGATGACGAAATCGTAGGGACGCTCCAGGACCTCCGCCGCGGCGGCGGGGTCTTCCAGGGGCTGGCCCACCTCGATGCCCCGGAGGAAGCACAGGCCCTCCGGCGGCTGGGCGGCGGACATTTCCGCCCAGGCCCGGGCGGCGCGGTCCCGGTATTCGGAGGCAAAGGCCTGGCACTCGCAGTGGTCGGTGAGGGTGAGGGCCCAGAGGCCCAGCTCCCGGGCACGGGCGAGCTTCTGCGCCACGGTGTCGTGGCCGTCGGGGGAGCAGTGGGAGTGGTTGTGGCAGTCGCAGGCGTATGTAAATCGCATGGAATGGGTTCCTTTCCGGCGTGAGATCCCGGCGGGAGGCCGATCGATATCATTCTACCATACTCCCGGCAAAAAGAAAAGCCCCGGGAAAGTTTCCGGAAAGGTTTTCTTTTGGGCGCAAATGTGCTAGAATGGAGAAAATCCACAAGGCAGGGAGGCATTTTGATGCAGACGACGGTACAGACCGCGCTGGGCAGGCTGGAGGGCGTGACCAGCGCAGACGGACAGACAGTGATCTTCAAGGGCGTGCCCTACGCCAAGCCTCCGGTGGGCCCCCGGCGGTTCCGCCGGCCGGAGCCCCCGGAGCCCTGGGACGGGGTGCGGCCGTGCAAGGAATTTTCCGGGCGGTGCCCCCAGGCGGACCTGAACGGGATGGACTTTTACGGCCGGGAATTCTACGACGTGCCGCTGCCCGCCCACGACGAGGACTGCCTGTACCTCAACGTGTGGACCCCCGCCAGCGCCACCCCGGAGAGCCGGCTGCCGGTGCTGTTCTGGATCCACGGCGGGGCGTTCCTCCACGGGTGCGGCAGCGAGAAGGAATTTGACGGGGAGGGCTTTGCCAAAAAGGGCGTGATCCTGGTGACGGTGAACTACCGAGTGAACGTGTTCGGGTTCTTTGCCCACCCCGACCTGGAAAAAGAAAACCCGGAGGGGGTCTCCGGCAACTACGGCATCCTGGACCAGCTGTGCGCCCTGAACTGGGTGCGCAGCCACATCGGGGCCTTTGGCGGCGACCCGGAGCGGATCACCGTGGCGGGACAGTCCGCCGGGTGCATGAGCGTGCAGACGCTGATCTCCTCTCCCCTGTCCCGGGGGTTGATGCAGGGGGCCATCCTGCAGAGCGGCGGGGGGATCCGGTCCTTTGCCTCCACCGCCACCCGGGAGGACCTGTGGGCCCTCTCCCGGAAGCTGATGGAGCAGCTGGGGGTCCACACGGTGGAGGAGCTGCGGGCAGTGCCCGCCCTCAGCCTGCGGGACGCGGCCTATGGAGTGCTCTCGGAAGGGCTGGGCTGGCGGCCCCATGTGGACGGCTGGCTGCTGGAGCAGACCACCGACGAGGCGGCCCTTTCCGGGAACATCCTGGACATCGCCTACCTGATCGGGTCCACCTCCGGGGACATCGGCGGCGGAGAGCTGCTGCAGACCGCTGGGGCCGCCTGGTGTGACAATCAGCAGCGGCTGGGCCGGAAGCCCGGGTATCTCTACTACTTCGACCGGGACCTGCCCGGAGACGACGCCGGGGCGTTCCACTCCAGCGAGCTGTGGTATGAATTCGAGACCCTGGACCGCTGCTGGCGGCCCTGGGAGCCCTGCGACCGGGCCCTGGCCCAGGCGGTGTCCGGCTATTGGGCGAATTTTGTGAAGCACGGCGACCCCAACGGGGAGGGCCTGCCCCAGTGGACCCCCTACACCCGGGAGCAGCCCGGCAAAATGTGCCTGGGCAGCACCGTTCGGATGGCCTGAGACGGCCGAAGGAGCACACCATGCGTATTTTGATGATCGATATCGACACCCTGCGGCCGGACCACATGGGCTGCTATGGGTACAGCCGCAACACCACCCCCAACCTGGACCGGGTCTGCGCCGAGGGCATCCGGTTCGACCGGTATTACTGCTCCGACGCGCCGTGCCTGCCCTCCCGGGCGGCGCTGGTCAGCGGGATGTTCGGCATCCGCAACGGGGCGGTGGGCCACGGGGACACCGCCGGGGACCGGCGGCTGACCGGGAAGGGCCGGGGCTTTCGGGACGCGGTGGACGACAACAACTTCCACAACATCTTCCGCCGGGCGGGGCTGTACACCGCCTCGGTGAGCACCTTTGCGGAGCGGCATTCCTCCTGGTGGTTCAACGCGGGCTTCAACGAGTGCTATAACGTGGGCCAGCACGGGCTGGAATCCGGCGAGGCGGTGCTGCCCGTGGCGCTGGATTGGCTCACGCGCAACCGGGACCGGGACAACTGGTTCCTGCACCTGCACCTGTGGGACCCCCACACGCCCTATCGGGCCCCCCTGGAGCTGGGAGAGCCCTTTGCCCAAGACCCGCTGCCCGCGTGGATCGACGAAGAGACCTTTGCCCTGCACAAGCGCCACGTGGGGCCCCACGGCCTCAACGAGATGAACATGTTCGACGACTACGTGAACCCCAAGTATCCCCGGATGATGGGCAGTGCCCTGGACTGGGCGGGGCTGCGGAAGATCATCGACGGGTACGACACGGGCATCTACTACGCGGACCGGCTGCTGGGGCAGGTGTTCGACCTGCTGCGGGAGCAGGGCCTGTGGGAGGAGACGGCGGTGATCGTCACCTCCGACCACGGGGAGAACATGGGAGAGCTGGGCATCTACGGCGAGCACGGCACCGCCGACGAGGCAACTTGCCACATCCCGTTTTTGCTCAAGTGGCCGGGAGGCCGGAAGGGCGCCGTGGACACCGGCCTCCACTACAGCCTGGACTTCCTCCCCACGGCGGCCCAGCTGCTGGGGGTGGACCCCTGCGACAACTGGGACGGTCAGAGCTTTGCGGCGGCGGTCACCGGGGAGGTGGAGGCCGGCCGGGACAGCCTGGTGCTCTCCCAGATGGCCCATGTATGCCAGCGCTCCGTGCGGTTTGGGGACTGGCTGTACATGCGCACCTATCACGACGGCTTCCACCTGTTCGACCGGGAGATGCTCTTCGACCTGGAGAACGACCCCCACGAGCAGCACGACGTGAAGGACCGCTTTCCGGAGGTCTGCCGCCAGGGGGCGCAGATCCTGCTGGACTGGCATGACCGGGCCATGCTGCGGTCCTCCAGCCCCATCGATCCCATGTGGACGGTGCTGGCGGAGGGCGGGCCGTATCACACCCAGGGCTGCCTGGAGGACTACCTAAAGCGGCTGGAGGCCACCGGCCGGGCCGAAGGCGCCCGCAAACTGCGGGAACGGTATCCCAACGGCTGAGGCAGTTCAAAGAAAAAAACGATCCCCCGGGGAGGCCCGGGGGATCTTCCTCTCTGCAAACAGCGCCGTCAGGCGGTCTGCTTCTTTTTGACGACCTTCGCCGCCACCACGATCACCACCGCCAGCAGCAGCAGGGTGATGGGCGTGGCCACCATGGCCACGGGGCTGTTGGTCTGATAGCCGATGAAGCCCGCCAGGAGATACCCCACGGCGCACACCCCGGCGCAGGTGAAGGCGTAGGGGATCTGGGTGGTGACGTGGTTCACGTGGTTGGAATGGGCCCCCGCCGACGCCATGATGGTGGTGTCGGAAATGGGCGAGCAGTGGTCCCCGCACACCGCGCCGCTGAGGCACGCCGCGATGGCGATGACCAGCATCTCATAGGAATTGCTGAACACGTTGCACACGATGGGGATCAGGATGGAGAAGGTGCCCCAGCTGGTGCCCGTGGAGAAGGCCAGGAACACCGCCACCAGGAAGATGACGCTGGGCAGGAAGATGTTCACCGCCCCGGCGGAGGAGGCCACCAGGTCCCGGATGTACACATCCGCCCCCAGCAGGCCTGTCATGCCGGAAAGGTTCCACGCCATGATGAGGATGATCATGGGCGCGCACATGGAACGGAACCCGGCGGGGAAGCAATCCATGAACTCCTTGAAGGAGAGGACCCCCCGGAACATGTACAGGAAGAAGGTAAAGATCACCGTGATCAGGCTGCCGAACACCAGGCCCATGGCGGAGTTGGAATCGGCAAAGGCGTCGATGAAGCCCACACCGTCAAAGAACCCGCCGGTGTACACGATGCCGATGATGCAGGTGACGATGAGCACCACCACGGGCAGCACCAGGTCGATGACCTTGCCCCGGGAGGAGGGCACCTCGTTGTCCGCATCGGCAAAGGGCCGGTCCGGCGTGGTGAACAGATCCCCCTTCAGGGCGTTCTCCTCGTGGAGCTTCATGGGGCCGTAGTCCAGCTTCAGGGTGACGATGAGCAGCATCATGACGATGGTGCCCAACGCATAGAGGTTGTAGGGGATGGTCCGCAGGAACATCTCAAAGCCGTTGATCCCCGAATCCGGCGGCACCGAGTAGGTCACCGCGGCGGCCCAGCTGGAGATGGGCGCGATGATGCAGATGGGCGCAGCGGTGGCGTCGATGAGATAGGCCAGCTTGGCCCGGGACACCTGGTGCCGGTCCGTCACCGGCCGGATCACCGAGCCTACGGTCATGCAGTTGAAGCCGTCGTCCACAAAGATCAGCACCCCCAGCAGGATGGTGGCCAGCTGCGCCCCCACCCGGGTCTTGATGTGCTGGGAAGCCCACCGCCCGAAGGCCGCAGAGCCCCCGGCCTTGTTCATCAGCGCCACCAGGCTGCCCAGCAGCACCACGAACACCAGGATGCTGGCGTTCTGCACCGAGGCGATGTTGTTGACGAAGCCCCCCTCTTCGTTGTACAGGATGGTGTTCAGGGCCAGCTCCAGGTTGCCGTTAGCATACAGCAGGCCGCCGGCCAGGATCCCCATGAACAGGGAAAAGTAGACCTCTTTGGTGATCAGCGCCAGGGTGATGGCGATGACCGGGGGCAGCAGCGCCCACACGGACTGATACACCCCGGGGGTGTGCCCCGGGTCTGCCGTACCGGGGGTGTTCGCGGTGACGAACACCAGCGCCACAAGCCCCACCAGGCCCAGCACCAGGAACACGTTCACGAGCTTTTTCTTCTGGGTCATTTCGCAGGATCCCTCCCATGGATCGAATTCAAATCAATTTTATTATACGCAAATCCCCTGCTTTGTCAATACAGCCCCGCCTTTTTTCTGCTGTCAAATTGAATTGTATACACTTTAAATCCCGGCAAACAGGCCCCTTCCCGTTTCCCGGAAAAGGGCCTCCCGTTCACGTTGTTTCCCCAAAGGCTTCCACCACGGCGGTCACCCGGTCATCCTCCACGGTGGCGAACCCCGGGCCGCAGGCGCCCTGCACCACCGCCTGGCCTGCCCGCAGGCCGGCCACAGGGCCGGCGCCCAGGGCCAGCAGGGCCTTGGTGTGCCCCGGCCGGATGCCGTAGCTGCCGTCGCTGGCGGTCAGCCGGATGGAATCCACCTCATAGGGGCCAAAGGCCCCCGTGGGCGTGACGATGCGCAAGCTCAGTGTCCCCATACGGCCGCCCTCACTGCTTGGCCTTGCGGTACACGTCGTCGATGGTCCCGCACATCAGGAAATGCGGCTCCGCGATGCCGTCGCACTCCCCGCCCAAAATGGCCTCCATGCCGGACACCGTCTTCTCCAGGGGCACATAGGCCCCCTTGGCGCCGGTAAAGCTCTCCGCCACGTGGAAGGGCTGGCTCATGAACCGCTGGACCCGCCGGGCCCGGCGGACCACCACCTTGTCCTCGTCGGAAAGCTCCTCCATGCCCAAAATGGCGATGATGTCCTGGAGCTCGTTGTACTTCTGCAGGATCCGCTGCACTTCCCGGGCCACCCGATAGTGCCGCTCCCCCACCGCGTCCTGGGTCAGCATCCGGGAGGAGGAATCCAGCGGGTCCACCGCCGGGTAGATGCCCTGCTCCACGATCTTCCGGGACAGCACCGTGGTGGCGTCCAGATGGGTGAACGTGGTGGCGGGGGCCGGGTCGGTCAGGTCGTCGGCGGGGACATACACCGCCTGCACCGAGGTGATGGACCCGTTGCCCGTGGAGACGATGCGCTCCTGCAGCTTGCCCATCTCACTGGCCAGGGTGGGCTGATATCCCACCGCCGAGGGCATCCGCCCCAGCAGGGCCGAGACCTCGCTGCCCGCCTGAGAGAACCGGAAAATGTTGTCGATGAACAACAGCGCGTCCTTGTGGGAATACTCCCGGAAATACTCCGCCATGGTCAGCCCCACCAGGGGCACCCGCAGCCGGGCTCCGGCGGTCTCGTTCATCTGGCCGAACACCAGGGCCGTCTTGTCCAGCACCCCGGACTGCTGCATCTCGTTGTAGAGGTCGTTGCCCTCCCGGGAGCGCTCCCCCACCCCGGCGAAGACGGAATACCCGTCGTGCTCCGAGGCGATGTTCCGGATCAGCTCCATGATGAGCACGGTCTTGCCCACGCCTGCGCCGCCGAACAGCCCGATCTTCCCGCCCCGGACATAGGGGGTCATCAGGTCGATGACCTTGATCCCCGTCTCCATGATCTCCTCCGAGGCCACGATGTCCGCGAACCCCGGTGCCGGGTGATGGATGGGCCACTTCTGGGCGGACTGGATGGGCGGCTTCCGGTCGATGGGCTCCCCCATAACGTTCACCATCCGTCCCAGGGTCTCCTCCCCCACGCTCACGGAGATGGGCGCCCCCGTGTCCGTGGCGATGAGCCCCCGGGACATGCCGTCGGTGGGGTGCATGGAGATGCACCGCACCACGCCGTCCCCCAGGTGCTGCAGCACCTCCAGCACGAACGTACTGCCGTCGTGGTCGATGGTGACGGCATGGAAAATATCGGGCAGCTGGTAGCGGTCAAACAGAATGTCCACCACCGGGCCGGTGATCCGCAAGACCATTCCCTGGGAACCTTTTGCCATGACCCGTTTCCTCCTGTTTCAAAATCGTCAAGCTCTCGTCTACTCCGCCCGCTCGGAGGAGGTCTCGATCACATCCGCCGTGACGCTGTTCTGCCGCATCCGGTTGATCTCCCCCTCCAGGGCCTGCACATACTCGGTGGCCGTGTCATAGGCCGACCGCATGGTCATCAGCGTGGCGGCCTGCGCCCCCAGGGCGGCCTCCAGCACCATCCGGTAAAACATCCCGTGGAACACCGACCGCCCGGTGCGCTCCAGCACCGCCCCCCGGTCCGGCACCAGCAGGGCCGGGGCCGTGCGGGTGGCCTCGTCGGTGAGGAACAGCTCCCGGATGGCCGGGGTCTGGGTCAGCATGTTCACATACCGGGCATAGATGAGATACACCCGGGAGACCTTCCCCTCCCGCCGCCACTGGATCAGCTCATCCAGCAGCGCGGCGCTCTGGGCAAAGTCCGGCACGTCCTCCAAAACCACTTCCCGGGCGGCGGCCACGCCCCGGCTGCGAAAATACGCCACAGCCTTTTTCCCGCAGGGCACCACCCAGGGCTTCTCCAGCTTTTCCAGCTCCTCCTCGGCAAACCGCAGCAGCTCCGCGTTGTAGCTGCCGCACATGCCCTTGTTGGCGGCCATGACCACCACCGCCGCCGGGGCCTCGGGGTCCGCGGCGCGCACCAGCTCCCGGTACACCCCGCCGAACTGCTCCACCAGCCGCCGGCACTGCCGGCCGTATTCCCGATACCCCAGGTACATGCTGCTCAGCCGGGAGAGCTTCACAGTGGCCACCGTGCGCATGGCCTTGGTCAGCTTCTGGGTGGAGCGCACTCCCCGCAGCTGTTTCTTCAGGCTTTGAATGGCAGGCATAGGCTATGCCCTCGCTTGCCGGAACCGCCCCAGGGCGGCCCGCAGCTGCTCCAGCTCGCTGCCGTCCGCCTTGATGCCGCTCTTCAGGGCGTACACCAGGGGCTGTTGGGTCTGTTCAAAGAAATCGTACAGCGCCTGCTCAAAGGCCCCCATGCCGCCGGCGGGCTCGTCGTCGGCATAGCCCTCGCTCACCGCAAAGAGCAGCAGCGCCTGCTTCCAGTCCTCCAGGGGCTGATACCGCCCCTGCTGCAGCGCCTCCATCAGGTGGGCGCCGGCGTTCAGGGTCTTGCGGGTGTCCTCGTCCACGTCGCTGCCCAGCTGGGTAAAGTCCTTGAGCTCCCGGTACTGGGCCAAATTGGTCCGCAGGCTGGCCGAGACCTGCTTCATCAGCTTGGTCTGGGCCGCCCCGCCCACACGGGACACCGACAGCCCCACGTTGATGGCCGGACGCTGCCCCTCATGGAACAGCTCGCTCTCCAAGAAGATCTGCCCGTCGGTGATGGAGATCACGTTGGTGGGGATGTAGGCCGAAATGTCTCCGGCCAAAGTCTCGATGATGGGCAGCGCCGTGATGGACCCTCCGCCCTGCTCCTCCGACAGGTGGGCGGAACGCTCCAGCAGCCGGGAGTGCAGGTAGAAGATGTCCCCGGGGTAGGCCTCCCGGCCGGAGGGCCGGTGCAGCAGCAGGGAAAGCTCCCGATAGGCCACCGCGTGCTTGGACAGGTCGTCATACACGATGAGCACGTCCCGGCCGGCATGCATGAAATACTCCGCCATGGCCGTGCCGGAGAAGGGCGCGATGTACTGGGTGGCCGCCGAGCCCGAGGCATTGGCCGCCACGATGATGGTGTATTCCATGGCCCCGTACTGGGTCAGCCGGTCTTTGATCTCCGCCACGGAGGTCTCCTTCTGGCCGATGGCCACGTAGATGCACACCGTGTCCTTGCCCTTCTGGTTCAAAATGGCGTCCAGGGCGATGGCGGTCTTGCCGGTCTGCCGGTCGCCGATGATCAGCTCCCGCTGCCCCTTGCCGATGGGCACCAGGGCGTCGATGGCCTTGATGCCGGTGTGCAGGGGCCTATCCACCGGCGCCCGGTCCAGGATCCCCGGGGCGCGGCACTCGATGGGCCGCCGGTCGGTAACATAGAGGTACCCCTCGCCGTCCACCGGGTTGCCGATGGCGTCCACCACCCGGCCCAGCAGGGCATCCCCCACCGGCACCGAGGCGATCCGCCCCACACGGCGCACCCGGCTGCCGCTCTCGATGTTCTCATATTCGCCGAAGATCACGCAGCCGATGCGGTCCCGCTGGATATCCAGCACCATGCCCCGCTCGCCGCATTCGAATTCCACCACTTCGCCGTACATGATGTCCGCCAGGCCGTCCATCCAGCAGATGCCGTCGGAGACCTGCATCACCCGGCCCAGCTGGTACACGTGGATCTTGGGCTGATACGTCCTCGCCTTCCCCAAAAACTCCGCCAGCACCTCCTGGGCTTCCTCGTCCGAGGTCACCGGCTCCCGGTTGATGCTCCGCTCGAAGTGGTACAGCTCCTCGGTCACGGTGCCGTCATACACCGTGTCGCCAATGCGCAGCCGCAGCCCGCCGATGAGCTCCGGGTCCTCCCGCACCCACAGGGAGGTCTTCCCCCCCACGGTGTCCAGCAGGGCGGTGGTGGCGGCGTCCACCCGGTGCACCAGGTCCTCGCCCAGGGGCCAGGCGGAGGTCAGGGTCACGTACAGCACGTCGTGGTGGCGCAGATACGCCATATCCCCCGGGGTCAGGTGGATCTGCCCCAGGATCTCCTCCAGCAGCTTGGGCTCCAGGGCCCGCATCCGGCTGAGATACGGCTCCTCCCCAAAGCAGGCCCGCACCGCGTCCTGCATCACGGAGTAGAACTGCCGCTTGGCCTTCTCGATCATCACCCGGTGCAGCTCCCGGCACTCCCGGGCCTGGGCCTCCCGCACCTGGGCCACTTTCCCCTCCGCCAGGGCCTGCTCCTCGGCCACGGCGGCGCTGGGCGCCTCCGGGTCCTGGGGGAACTCCGGCTCCACCAGCTCCGGCGGGGTCATCTCCTCCAGGCGCTGGGCCTCGTCCAGGGCCTCGTTGATGGCTTTTCGGCGGGAAGAAAACAGCTTCACGATGGTCTTGCGGGCAAACAGGACGATCAGCCCCGCCAGCAGCGCAAAGTTGATGCAAACATACAGGATCTTCATAGGCCTATTTTCCTACCACGCTTTCCGCAAAGGCTTGGGCCAGCTCCTGGGCATGGGCGCCCAGGGTCCGGAGGATCTCCTCCCGCTCGGCATCGGTCTTCTCCCGAAAGCGGTCCACGGCCTGCACTCGTTCTTCCCGGGCAGCCTCCACCGCCCGGCGGCTCTCGCTGCGGATGGCCTCCAGGCGCTGGGCCTCGCTCTTCTGCTGGGCGCTGCGGAAGGCCGCTTCCTTTTCAGCCAGCAGGGCCTGGTGCTCCTGCTCCAGCTGGGCGAACCGGGCCTTTTTGGCCTGTGCTTGGGCGATCTTCTCCTTCCGGGCGTCCATCACCCCCAAAAGGGGCACAAACAGCAGCCGGCGCAGGACCAGCGCCAGCACGCAGAAGCAGATCACCGTCCACAGGGTCACTGACAGTTGGATGGTCATGGGCTCAGACCTTCGCCACCAGCATGAAGGCGATGAGCAGGCCGTAGATGGTCAGAGCCTCCATCAGGGCCAGGGAGATGATCAGCGTGGAGCGGATGTCCTTGGCGGCGTCGGGCTGCCGGGCGATGCTCTCCATGGCGGATTTGGCGGTGAGGCCCTGGGCGATGGCCGGAGCCAGGGTGCTGACGGCGATGGCCAGAGCGGCGGCCAGGGCGATGATTGCGTTGGATGACATGATGATTTCTCCTTTTGGATTCGATTTCGGGCAAAAATTGCGTATTTACTCCAGCTCAGTGACTTCGTCCAGGTAAATGGACGTGAGCATGGTAAAGACCAGGGCTTGCAGCGCGCAGAACAGGATGGACAGCACCATCATCACCACCGGCGCGCCGATGGGCAGCAGGCCGTACAGCTCCTCGGTGACGGTCTCCTCGCCGAAGACGTTGCCGAACAGCCGCAGGGCCAGGGAGGCGGGCTTCACGAACTCATCCAGCACCAGCAGCGGCAGCATGAAAAACATGGGGCTGACGAACCGCTTGAAGTAGTGCCGGACACCGCAGCGCAGCCCGGAGATCTGCAGGAAAAAGAACGTCACCACGCCCAGCCCCGCCGTCACCGACAGGGACGACGTGGGGGCCTTCACGTAGTCCGTCAGGCCCACCCCGGGGATGAGGCCGGAGTAGTTGGAGACGATGATGAAAATGAACAGCGTGGCCAGAAACGTGAAGTATTTCCGGGACTTTTCCCGGCCCAGCAGGCCCTCCAGGAAATTGTCCAGGTACTCCACGCCGGTCTCCAGCAGGTTCTGCAAAAAGCCCGGCCGTTCCTTCAGGCGGCTCTTCACCAGCAGGGACAGCACCGTGAGCACCGCCACGATGAGCCACATGGCCACCACCTCGCCGGTGACGTCCAGCACGCCGAAGATCGAAAACAGCACCTTGGAACCTTCACCCATTTTTCGGACCTCCTTTCCCGTACCATTCCTCGTTGAGCCGCACCAGCCGGTAGGTGAACCAGATCATGGGCAGCGTCACGCCCAGGACCCCGCCCACCAGCAGCGGTTTGCGGCCCCAGGGGGTGTATTCGCCCAGGGCAAACAGCGCCACCACGAACAGGATCGTGACGAGCTGGCGCACCACCTGGGCGCTGAGGTACCGCTGGGGGTGTTTTTTCAGCACAAAACGGGCAAAAGCATAGCTGGCGGCGGCCAGGCACACGCCCAGACCGAACGCCAGGATGCCGCCCACCCACTCGTTGGGCAAACGACCACCTTCTTTTCCAAGTGCCTATTGTACCACTCGATTTTGATTTTTACAAGCCATTTCGCCACTTTTTAGCCCTCCGTGCAAAATTGTGCGGACAAACTTGCAAAAAGTTGGAAAAGGGGACAAAAAAGCCGGCAGCGCAGGGGCACGGGCACCTTCCGGCGGGGTTTTTGCGGGGTTCGGGCAGGGTTGCCGTCTCGCAGGGCGTGGGGCCTGATTTTGGGCCCCACGCCCTCTTTTGCGGAGCAAAAGCGCCTGCCGCAGGCAGGCGGCGAGACGGGGGAGGTGGGTGGGCGGGCAAGATGGAACTTTCGGTGGGGCAGTGTCGGGTTCCGGCACGTTCAAAGGGGGAATTGAGCGGGTTGAGGCTGGAAAAGCTGGGGTTTTGGTGAGAAACGTGCAGGTTGAGGTTTTTGCCAGACTTTGTTTCGCGGTTTGTACGGACCAGTGGGCGCGACCACTCGCCAGTTTCCAGTAGCTATCAGCGCGGGGACCGCGCGCCCCGCGACTTGCCCTGCCCCGGCAGGGGCCGCGACTTGGCCTGTCCGGCCACCGGTGGGCGCGACTACCCACTGGTTTCCAGTAGGCGTCAGCGCGGGACGCGCGAGGCGCGACTTAGCCAGTCCGGCTACGGACCCCTCCATATATCCCCTATTAAAAGGGGTAAAGTTTCCCTGGAGAGGGAAACTTTTTTGAAAAAAATTTAAAATTTACAGTTTGTTCATATTTGAACAAATGTCGCGAACGTGCAAAAACAGGGCCGGAACGATACCGGAAGTGGACCGGAAAGGACAAAAAATGGGCTGGAACCCGGCGGGAAGGGTTGGAGGGGAGAGGGGACGGAGGGACGGGTTTGCAGGGCGGGTTGAGTTGGGTGAAATTAGAATTATGTAAACCAGCGAGTGCGACGCCTCGTTAGAAAAAAGTAGGCAGTGGGGCGCGACTTGGCCTGCCGGGCCACCGGCTTGCGGAGCAAAAGCGCCCGCGCCGAAAGGCGCAGGCGGCGAGACGGGGGAGGCGGGTGGGGCCGCCAGACGGTTTTGCAAACTGCCTGGCGCGAGGGGTTGCCTTTTGTCAGAAGAAACCGAGGCGCGACTTTGGACTACTGCAAACCAGAGGGCGCGACTACCCACCACTTTTTAGCACGCGTCAGCGCGGAACGCGCGAGGCGCGACATGCCCTGCCCCGGCAGGGGCCGCGGCTTGGCCTATCCGGCCACGGATTGGCCGTAGTAGGCGCCGGCGCCGTGCTTGCGCAGGAAGTGCTTGTCTAGGAGGGCCTGCTGCATGGGTGGGAGAGCGGGGTCCAGGGCCAGGCAGTGCCAGGCCATGAAGCAGACCTCCTCCAGCACCACGGCGTTGTGGACGGCGGTCTCCGGGTCCTCGCCCCAGGTGAAGGGGCCGTGGCTCATCACCAGCACCGCCGGGATGTCCGCCGGGTCCTGGCCTGCGAAGGCCTCCACGATGACCTTGCCGGTCTCCAGCTCGTAGGAACCGGCGATCTCTGCGTCCGTCATGGGACGGGTGCAGGGGATGGGGCCATAGAAGGTGTCCCCGTGGGTGGTGCCCAGGGCCGGGACCGGACGGCCCAGCTGGCTCATCACCGTGGCCCAGCGGCTGTGGGTGTGCACCACGCCGCCGATGCCCGGGAAACAGCGGTACAGCTCACAGTGGGTGTCCGTGTCGGAGGAGGGGTTCAGGGCGCCCTCTACCTTGCGGCCTGTGGCGACGTCCACCAGAACGATGTCCGCCGGGGCAAGGCGTTCGTAGTCCACCCCGCTGGGCTTGATGGCCATGAGGCCGGTCTCGGGATCAAAACCGCTGACGTTGCCCCAGGTGAAGGTCACCAGGCCGTGCTTCGGCAGGAGCAGATTGGCCGCGCAGACCTGTTCTTTCAGTGCTTCCAGCATGGGGTGCGCCTCACTTTCCCAGAAATCTCAGGCGGTCCATGGCTTCTTTCGTCTGGGCGGCGTCGCCGAAGGCGGTGAGCCGGAAGTAGCCCGCGCCGTTTTTGCCGAAGCCCTCGCCGGGGGTGCCCACGATCTCAGCCTGTTCCAGGAGGTAGTCGAAATAGGCCCAGCTGCCCATGCCGCCGGGACATTTCATCCAGAGGTAGGGGGAGTTCTCCCCGCCGGTGAACCAGATGCCCATTTCCCGGAGGGCCTGGGCCATGGTGCGGGCGTTGGCCTGGTAGTAGGCCAGGGTCTCACGGATCTGCTGCTGGCCGGCGGGGGTGAAGACCGCTTCGGCGGCGCGCTGGGTGACGTAGCTGACGCCGTTGAATTTGCAGCCCTGGCGGCGCTCCCACAGGGCGGAGACGGAGACGCCGTCCACCGTGAGCTCCTTGCGGATGACGGTGTAGCCGCAGCGCATGCCGGTGAAGCCGGCGGTCTTGCTGAGAGAACAGAACTCGATGGCGCACTGCTCCGCGCCGGGGATCTCGAAGATGCTGCGGGGCAGGCCCGCGCCGGTGACGAAGCTCTCGTAGGCCGCGTCGAACAGGAGGATGGCGTGGTGGGCCAGGGCGTAGTCCACCCACTGCTGCAGCTGCTCCCGGTCATACACCGCGCCGGTGGGGTTGTTGGGGGAGCACAGATAGACGATGTCCGCGTGGATGGCATCGTCGGGCAGGGGCAGGAAGCCGTTTTCCTCGGTGCCGTCGGCGTAGATCAGCTTTCTGCCGGACAGGATGTTGGTGTCCACATAGACCGGGTACACCGGGTCCGGGACGAGAACGGTGTTGTCCACGTCGAACAGGTCGACAATGTTGCCCACGTCGCTCTTGGCGCCGTCGCCGATGAAAACTTCCTCGGCGGAAAGTTCCACGCCCAGAGATCTGTAATATCCCGCCACGGCCTCCCGCAGGAAGGGGTAGCCGTTGGAATCCGGGGAATAGCCCCGGAAGGTCTCTTTTTTGGACATCTCCTCCGTGGCCCGGTGCATGGCCTCGATGACCACGGGGGCCAGGGGCAGGGTCACATCGCCGATGCCCATGCGGATGATGTGATTGTCCGGGTGGGCGGCGGTGTAGGCCGCCACGCGCTTTGCCACGGTGACGAACAGGTAGTTTTGCTCCAGCTTTTGGAAATTGCCGTTGAGTTTCATGCGTTTCTCCCCTTTTGGTTTCTCAGTGGTATTGTACGCCTTTTTCCCGCCCGGCGCAAGCCCTATTCCAGATCCATCAGCCGCCGGCGGGTCGACGGGTCCAGCTTTTCCAGGGCGTAGCGGAAGGCCACCCGGGGCATGTCCCTGTGATGGGCCTCCAGATAGCGGATCACCGTGTCCGGCTGCCGCTGGGAAAGGCATTTGAGCATCCAGCCGTACCCCTTGCGCACCAGGTCGTGGGGATCGGTGAGGAGGCGGTCGGCGACCAGTAGCGGCTGGATGCCCTGCACGTCTCCCGACTGGATGGTGGGGATGAGCACCACCGCCGCGGCCCGGCGCACCCAGAAATCCCGGTGCCCGGTCCAGTCCAGCACCCGGGGGAACAGGTCCCGGCGCTGCCGCAGCAGCTCCCCAAAGGCGTGGGTACAGAAGTCGTCGCAGTCGCCCCAGGAGCGGACGTAGGTTTCCAGCCAGCGGTCAAAAACCTCGTAGGTGGTCCCGTCATAGCGGGCGCGCACCCGGTAGGCCCAGTCGAAGGCGATGACCTCCAGCGGCCAGCTGCGCTGCTGCAAGAGGGCTTCGCACTCCTCCAAAACCGCAGGCAGGCTGCGCTCCGGCAGGGTGCGGTAGAGCCGGGCCGAGAGCTTGCGGATGTCCCCCGTTTTCAGGTGTCCCGCTTGCGGAGCAAAGGCGTTGAGGGCTTCTACCTGTTGGAGGGCCGCCTGGGTCAGCGCGGTCAAGCCTGCTGCTCCATGTACTGCACCGCCGCGCCGATGAAGCCCTTGAACAGGGGGTGGGAGCGGTTGGGCCGGGATTTGAATTCGGGATGGAACTGGCCGGCCACGAAGAAGGGATGGTCCCGGAGCTCCACGGTCTCCACGATGAAGCCGTCGGGGGACGTGCCGCTGATGACCATGCCGTGGGATTCCACGGTGTCCCGGTACTGGTTGTTGAATTCATAGCGGTGGCGGTGGCGCTCCAGGATGAGGTCCTTGCCGTAGCAGGCCATCATCTGGGTGCCCTCCCGGATCTTGCAGGGATAGCTGCCCAGGCGCAGGGTGCCGCCCTTGTTGATCTCCTTGTTCTGGTCGGGCATGAAGTCGATGACCT
Organism: uncultured Clostridia bacterium; assembly: GCA_947632385.1. Classification (GTDB taxonomy): domain Bacteria; phylum Bacillota; class Clostridia; order Oscillospirales; family Acutalibacteraceae; genus Acutalibacter. The sequence goes on from CANRPD010000016.1 coordinate 21,826, forward strand.
TGTGGAGACCGTACTCGTCGAACTCGCCGGAGTTGGCATCGGCGATGCCGCAGACGTGGCGGCAGAACTCGATGACGGCCACCTGCATGCCCAGGCAGATGCCCAGGTAGGGCACAGCGTTCTCCCGGGCGTACTGCACCGCCAGGACCATGCCCTCGATGCCCCGGTGGCCGAAGCCCCCGGGGACCAGGACGCCGTGGCAGCCGGCCAGGCGGGAGGCGGTGTTCTCTGGGGTTAGGGTCTCGGAATCCACCCAGTCGATCTCCACCCGGGCGGAGTGGTCGTAGCCGGCGTGTCGCAGGGCCTCCATCACGGAGAGGTAGGCGTCGTGGAGCTTGACGTATTTGCCCACCAGGGCGATCTTGACGGTCTTGGTGCGGCCCCGGATGCGGTCGATCATGGAGAGCCAGTCGGAGAGGTCCGGGGCGGGGACGTTGAGCCTGAGCTCCCGGCAGACGATGTCGGAGAAGTGGTTCTTCTCCAGCATGATGGGGGCCTCGTAGAGCACGGGGATGGTCAGGTTCTCGATGACGCAGTCGGGCTGGACGTTGCAGAACAGGGCGATCTTCTTGAAGATGGAGGGGTCGGTGATGGGCTCGTCCGTGCGCAGGACGATGATGTTGGGCTTGATGCCCATGGACTGGAGCTCCTTGACGGAGTGCTGGGTGGGCTTGGACTTGTGCTCTCCGCTGCTCTTGAGGTAGGGCACCAGGGTGACGTGGATGAAGAGGGCGTTTTCGGGGCCCACCTCCTGGGCCACCTGGCGGATGGCCTCCAGGAAGGGCTGGCTCTCGATATCGCCCACGGTGCCGCCGATCTCCGTGATGACCACATCGGCGTTGGTCATGCGGCCCACGCTGTAGATGCAGGAGGTGATCTCGCTGGTGATGTGGGGGATCACCTGGACGGTCTCGCCCAGGTACTCGCCCCGGCGTTCCTTGTTGAGGACGTTCCAGTAGACCCGGCCGGTGGTCAGGTTGGAGAACTTGTTCAGGTCCTCGTCGATGAAGCGTTCGTAGTGGCCCAGGTCCAGGTCGGTCTCCAAGCCGTCCTCGGTGACGTAGACCTCCCCGTGCTGGTAGGGGCTCATGGTGCCGGGGTCCACGTTGATGTAGGGATCCAGCTTTTGGGCGGCCACCTTGAGGCCACGGGCCTTGAGCAGGCGGCCCAGCGATGCGGCAGTGATGCCCTTGCCCAGACCGGAGACCACGCCGCCGGTGACGAAAATAAACTTTGCCATACTCGATTCCTCCTTTTACACCTCGACGTCGCCTTCAAAGGCGCGCACAGCCTCGCCGGTCATGAGGACGCGCTCCGGGGTGAAGTTTACGGTGAGCTCGCCGCCCCGCAGCAGGACCCGGATATCCTCGCCCGCCGGGCAGAAGCCCCGGAGCACCGCGGCGGTGACAGCGGCACAGGTGCCGGTGCCGCAGGCCATGGTCTCGCCGCTGCCCCGCTCCCACACCCGCATTTTGAGGGTATGGGGATCCAGCACCTGGATGAATTCCGTGTTCACCCGGTCGGGGAACAGGGGGTCGTTTTCAAACCGGGGACCGATGCGCTCCAGGTCCAGCGTATCGGGGTCGGCCCCGAACAGGACGCAGTGGGGATTGCCCATGGAGACGCAGGTGATCTCGTAGACGCCGCCGGCCAGGGAGACCCGCCGGCCCACCACCTGCTCTCCGGGGAGATCCACGGGGATCTGGGCGGGGGTCAGCACGGCCCGGCCCATGTCCACGGTGACGGAGACGGCCACGCCGTTTTCCGGGTGGATCCAGCAGGTCTTGACGCCACTCAGGGTCTCGATGTGCAGCTCTTCCTTCCGGGCCAGGCCGGAGTCGTAGAGGTATTTGGCCACGCAGCGAATGCCGTTGCCGCACATTTTGCCTTCGCTGCCGTCGGCGTTGAACATGCGCATGCGGCCATCGGCCGTCTCGCTGGGGCAGATGAGGATCACGCCGTCGCCTCCCACCGCTTTTCGGCGGTCGGAGAGGCGGATAGCCAGCGTCTGGGGATCGTCGACAGGCTGCCGGAAGCAGTCGAAATAGATATAGTCATTGCCGGCGCCGTGCATTTTGATGAAGTGCAACCTGGGCATGGGGGAACGCTCCTTTCTGAGTAACGACACTGAAGACTTTTGACTGTATTGTACCACACATGGACGGGAAGGAAAAGGGAATCTTTAGACCTCCACCTGGCCGTCGTAGACCTTGGCGGCCCGACCGGTGAGGAAGACGGCTTCGTCGGTGTAGCGAACGACCAGCTCGCCGCCGGGGAGGATGACCCGGATCTCCCGGCCCTTTTCGCAGAAGCCGTTGAGGGTGGCCGCCACCACCGCGGCGCAGGTGCCGGTGCCGCAGGCCATGGTCTCGCCGCTGCCCCGCTCCCAGATGCGGGCCTTGAGGGTGGTGCCGTCGATGACCTCCACGAAGCCCACGTTCACCCGGTCCGGGAACAGGGGATCGTTTTCAAACTGGGGGCCCAGCTCCTCCAGGTCCAGCTTGTCCACCGAGGGGACGAACACCGTGGCGTGGGGGTTGCCCATGGAGCAGCAGGTGATGCTGAAGAGACGGCCTCCCACGGAGATGGGCTTGGCCACCACCCGTTCGCCCTCCAGCAGCACGGGAATCTGCTTGGGATCCAGCACCGCCCGGCCCATGTCCACGGTGACCTTGGACACCTGGCCGTTCTTGGTGGTGACCACGCAGTTCCGGACGCCACTGGCGGTGTCGATGCGCAGCAGGTGCTTGCCCTTGCCCTGGGGCACGCCGGTGCACCGGCCGGTATCGAACAGGTACTTGGCCACGCAGCGGATGCCGTTGCCGCACATGCGGCCTTCGGAGCCGTCCAGGTTGTACTCCCGCATCTCGGCGTCGGCCCGGTCGCTGGGACCGATGAGGATCACGCCATCGCCGCCCACGCCGTTGTGCCGGTCGGAGAGGTAGATGGAAAGGAACTCCGGAGAGGGGAACTGGTTGGCGGGATCGAAGCAGTCGATGTAGATGTAGTCGTTGGAGCAGGTGGTCATCTTGGTGAAGCGGATGGTCTGCCGGTGGGCCCGCAGGTGGTTGATGTCCACGATCTCGGTGTTGGCCGGGGTGTAGCGGCTCATGAGGGAATCGGCCAGGGCGTTGGCGGTGTCCAGAGCGGTCAGGCAGGGGATGCCCAGGAGACTGGCCTTGCGGCGGATCTTCACGCTGTCCCGGGCGGGGTCGCGGCCCCGGGCGGAGGTGGAGATGACGTAATCCACCTTGCCGCTTTCCAGCAGGGTGATGGTGTTCACGGAGCTCTCGTGGATCTTGTCGATGATCTTCACGGAGAGGCCCACCTTGGCCAGCACCAGGGCGGTGCCCGCCGTGGCGTAGAGGGTAAAGCCCAGGCGGTCGAACTTCTTGGCGATCTCGCCGATCTCGGGCTTGTCCTGGTCCCGGACGGTGATGAACACCCCGCCGCCCTTGCGGTCCAGGTTGTGGTTGGAGGCGATGAGCCCCTTGTACAGGGCCTCCTCCAGGTTGTTGCCGATACCCAGGACCTCGCCGGTGGATTTCATCTCCGGGCCCAGGTGGGTGTCCACGTCCTGGAGCTTTTCAAAGGAGAACACGGGGACCTTCACCGCCACGTAGGGAGAGGGCGGATACAGGCCGGTGCCGTAGCCCAGGTCGGTGAGCTTTTCCCCCAGGCTGACCCGGGTGGCCAGGTCGCACATGGGCACGCCGGTGACCTTGCTGATATAGGGCACGGTGCGGGAGGCCCGGGGATTGACCTCGATGACGTAGATCTCGCCGCCCATGAGGATGTATTGCAGGTTGATGAGCCCGATGCCGTGGAGCTCCCGACAGAGGGTCTCGGTGGTGGAAATGATCTTGTCCGCCATGTCGTCATCGATGTCCCCCGCAGGGTACACGGCGATGCTGTCGCCGGAGTGGATGCCCGTGCGCTCCACGTGCTCCATGATGCCGGGGATGAGGATGTTTTCGCCGTCGCAGATGGCGTCTACCTCGATCTCCATGCCGGAGAGGTACTTGTCGATGAGCACGGGGTTGTCCTGCCGATGGGTGAGGATGATGGCCATGTATTCCTGGATGTCCTCGTCGCAATAGGCGATGATCATGTTCTGCCCGCCCAGCACGTAGCTGGGCCGCATGAGCACCGGATAGCCCAGCTCCCGGGCGGCGTGGAGGGCCTCCTCCTCCGTCATGACGGTGAAGCCCCGAGGCCGTTTGATGCCGGTGCGCTCCAGCAGGGCGTCGAAGCGCTCCCGGTCCTCGGCCATGTCGATGGTGTCGGCGGAGGAGCCTAAGATCGGGATGTTGTGTGCGGCCAGGGTCTTGGTGAGCTTGATGGCAGTCTGCCCGCCAAAGGCCACCACCACGCCGATGGGCTTTTCGATGCGCAGGATGTCCAGCACGTCCTCGGGAGACAGGGGCTCGAAATACAGGCGGTCGCCGGTATCGAAGTCAGTGGAAACGGTCTCTGGGTTGTTGTTGATGAGCACCACCTGATAGCCTAGGCGCTGCAGGGACATGACGCAGTGGACGCTGGCGTAGTCAAACTCGATGCCTTGGCCGATGCGGATGGGGCCGGAGCCGATGACCACCACCGTGGGTTTGTCCTGCTTTTCCCGGATGAACGCCAGGGCCTCGTCCTCGCCGCCGGCGCTCTCCAGATCGTAGGTGGCGTAAAAGTAGGGGGTATGGGCGGCGAATTCGCCGGCACAGGTGTCCACCATGCGGAACGTGGGCTTGCGCTCAAAGGCGACCGGGCAGCCGGAGATCCGTTCGATGGCGGCGTCGGGGTAGCCCAGCTGCTTGCCCCGGGTGTAGAGGGCCTCGGTGAGGGGACCTTTCGCCAGGTCCCGTTCGTAGTCGATGAGGTGGGTGAGCTTGGAGAGGAACCAGCAGTCGATCATGGTGCGCTGGTGGAGCTGGGCCACCGAAACGCCCCGCTTGAGGAGCTCGTACACGGCGAAGAGGCGCTCATCTGTGGCGTGGACGGCGATGTGCCAGAGGGTCTCCTCTTGCTCTTCCGCGAACTTGGGCAGGTTCAGGGTGTCCAGGCCGATCTCCGCGCCCCGGACCGCTTTCATCAGGGCCATCTCAAAGGTGTCGGCGATGCTCATGACCTCGCCGGTGGCCTTCATCTGGGTGCCCAGCTCCCGCCGGGCGTACACGAACTTGTCAAAGGGCCATTTGGGGAACTTCACCGCCACGTAGTCCAGGGCCGGCTCAAAGGCGGCGTAGGTCTTGCCGGTGACGGCGTTCTGGATCTCGTCCAGGGTGTAGCCGATGGCGATCTTGGTGGCCACCTTGGCGATGGGATACCCCGTGGCCTTGCTGGCCAGAGCGGAGGACCGGGACACCCGGGGATTCACCTCGATGACGGCATATTCAAAGGAGGTGGGATGCAGGGCGAACTGACAGTTGCAGCCGCCCTCCACGCCCAGCTCGTTGATGATCTTCAACGCCGCCGAGCGGAGCATCTGGTATTCCTTGTCGGAGAGGGTGACGGTGGGGGCGATGACGATGGAATCCCCGGTGTGCACCCCCACGGGGTCCAGGTTCTCCATGGAGCAGACGGTGATGGTGTTGCCCGCGTGGTCCCGCATGACCTCGAACTCGATCTCCTTCCACCCGGCGATGCTCTTTTCCACCAGCACCTGGGTGATGGGAGACAGAGCCAGCCCGTTGGCGGCAGTCTCCCGGAGCTCCTCCACATTGTTGACGATGCCGCCGCCGGAGCCGCCCAGGGTAAAGGCCGGGCGAATGATCACCGGATAGCCGATCTCCGCCGCGAAAGCCTCGGCATCCGCCACGGTGTTGACCACCTGGCTGGGGATACAGGGCTGGCCGATGCGCTCCATGGCGTCCTTGAAGAGCTGCCGGTCCTCGGCCTTGTCGATGGTCTCCGGAGAAGCGCCCAGCAACCGGACATGATGCTTCTCCAGAAAGCCCTCCTTGGCCAGCTGCATGGAGAGCGTCAGGCCGGTCTGACCGCCGAAACCGGACAGGATGCTGTCCGGCTTTTCCTTTTCGATGATGCGCTTGACGGTGGTAAGGTCCAGCGGCTCGATATAGATGCGGTCCGCCATGGCCCGGTCGGTCATGATGGTGGCGGGGTTGGAATTGACCAGCACGATCTCCACGCCGTCCTCCCGCAGCGCCCGGCAGGCCTGGGTGCCCGCATAGTCGAACTCCGCAGCCTGGCCGATGACGATGGGGCCGGAGCCGATCACCAGCACCTTTTTGATAGCACGATTGAATGGCATACAAAAAACATCTCCCTTTTTTGGCCTGGATGATCTGCGCCTAGCGGCCCATCAGCGCGAAAAACCGGTCGAACAGCGCCTGGGTGTCCAAGGGCCCGGCACAGGCTTCTGGGTGGAACTGCACCGTGAACGCCGGGAAGGCGGTGTAGCGAATGCCCTCACAGGTGCCGTCGTTTACATTGACAAAGAGCTCCCGGCCCACCGCCGGATCCAGGCTCGCCCCCTCCACGGCGTACCCGTGGTTCTGGCTGGTGATGTACACCCGGCCGGTCTCCAAGTCCTTGACCGGCTGATTGGTGCCCCTGTGGCCGTATTTCAGCTTGGAGGTGCGGGCGCCGTTGGCCAGGGCAAGCAGCTGATGGCCCAGGCAGATCCCGAAGATCGGCAGGCCCAGCCGGCAGATCTCCCGGAGGTTTGCAATGATCTCCGTGTTGTCCGCCGGGTCCCCGGGGCCGTTGGACAGCATGATCCCATCCACCTGCAGGGCGGAGATGTCCGCAGCGGTGGTGTCGTGGGGGCAGACCGTGACGGCTGCGCCCCGGGCGACCAGCTCCCGCCAGATGTTCTTTTTCAGGCCGAAATCCATGAGGGCGATCCGGCATATGGGCTCCCCTTCCGGCTCGACGGTGTAGCGCTCCCGGGTGGAGCACTGGGCTACGGCATCCCGGACCCGATAGGCCCGCAGGGCATCCAGATCCACCTGATCCGGGTGATCGGTGATGATCCCGTTCATCACGCCCTTTTCCCGGATCAGACGGGTAAGGGCCCGGGTGTCGATACCGGACAAGCCCACCACGCCCCGGGCCTGAAAAAAGGTGTCAAGATCGCCCTCCGCACGGAAATTGGAAGGCTCCTGGCACCACTGCTTGACGATATATGCTTTCGGTCCGATCCGGTCGCTTTCAAAATCGGCGGGGATCACCCCGTAATTGCCGATGAGGGGGAAGGTCTGGGTCACGATCTGCCCAAAATAACTGGGGTCGGAGAGGGTCTCCAAATACCCCGTCATGCCGGTGGCGAACACCACCTCGGCGGTCACCTCGCCCGGCGCGCCGAAGCGCTCCCCCTGAAAGACCTTCCCGTTTTCCAATACAAGATATCCGGTTCCCATCTTGCCCGTCCTTTCTGGGGCCCCACAGGCCCCAACGATGTATGATACCGCAAACCCGCCCATTTCGCAAGGGAAAATTCCGGGTGTTTTTTTCTCGCTTTTTGTGGATTTTTTCTCCCTGTTCACACCTGCTCCAGGGAATCCTTGGCGGCATCCCCGGTGGCAGAATTGTATTTCCCGGTAAAGCACCCGGTGCAAAAGCCCAGCCGGGAGCCTTTACAGGCCTCCAACAGACCCTCGACGCTGATGTACCCCAGGGTGTCCGCCCCCAGCTGCCGGGCGATCTGAGAAAGCTCCAGCCGATTGGCCAGCAGAGTGCTCTCGTCGCCGATGTCCGTCCCGAAATAGCAGGTGTGCACAAAGGGCGGGGCGGAGACGCGCATGTGCACCTCTTTGGCGCCCGCCCGGCGCATGGCGGCGATGGTCCTGGGGCTGGTGGTGCCCCGCACGATGGAATCTTCCACCAGCACCACCCGTTTGCCCTCCACCGCGGCCCTTAACGGCGCCAGCTTCATGTTCACGGCATTTTCCCGCTGCTGCTGGGTGGGAAAGATGAAGCTCCGGCCAATGTACGGGTTCTTCACGAACCCGGTGCCCAGCGGGATCCCGCTCTCCATGGCGTAGCCCACGGCGGCGTCCAGGCCGCTGTCCGGCACCCCGCAGACCATATCCGCCTCCACGGGATGTTCCCGGGCCAGCACCCGGCCCATGTTGACCCGGGCCTCATAGACGCTGAGCCCCTCCAGCACGGAATCCGGCCGGGCAAAGTAGATGTACTCGAAGATGCACATGCTCTGCTTCTGGGGGGTGAGCACCTGTTCGCTCCGCACGATCCGTCCGTTCTCGATGAGCACCGCCTCGCCGGGCGCCACATCCCGCACAAACGAAAACCCGCAGTTGTCCAAAGCGCAGGACTCCGACGCCACGGCCACGCCCCGGTCGTTTTCCCCCAGGCACAGAGGCCGGTACCCCCAGGGATCCCGGATGGCCACCAGCCGGTGGTCGCTGCCCAGGACGATCAGCGAGAACGCGCCCTCCAGCAGCCGGCAGGCCTGGGCCACCCCGGTGAACAGGCTCCGGGTCTGGATGATCGTATAGGCGATGAGGGAGGAGACCACCTCCGTGTCGCTGGAAGCGGAAAAATCCAACCCGATGGGAGACAGCCGGTCCTTGATGGCCCGGGCGTTGGTCACGTTGCCGTTGTGGGCCGTAGCGATGCGGCCGGTCAGGTATTCGGTGACGAAGGGCTGCACGTTCTGCAGGGTGTTGGAGCCCGTGGTGGAATACCGGGCGTGGCCCACGGCCACCGTGCTTTTGGGGAATCGCTCCATCGCCTGGGAGGTAAAGACCTCCCCCACCAGACCCACGTCCTTGATGCAGGTGATCCGGCTGCCCGAGGCCACGGCGATCCCCGCGCCCTCCTGGCCCCGGTGCTGCATGGAGAGCAGCGCATTGCAGGCGATCCCTGCGGCCTCCTCCGGCCCCTGCCGAAGGCTCACGCCGAAAACGGCACACTCCTCGTGAAGCTTATCCAAGAGCTCCTCCCCCATCCTTTTCACTGAATTCCTGAAAAACCGCCTGGGCGATGGCCCGACGGGTGGTGCGGCGATCCATGGCGGTCTTCTCGATCCACCGGTGGGCCTCGTTTTCGGAAAGCCCCTGCCGCTCCATCAGCAGACATTTGGCCCGGTCCACCGCCTTGATCTCCTCCAGCTTGGCCCGCAGCCGGTCGTTTTCCTCCCGCAGCCGCCTCACCCGCTGGTCGGAGGCATCCAAAAAGGCCAACGCCTGGGCAAAACTGCTGCGGGAGAAGGGTTTGCCCACCGTGAAGACGCCCTCGGCTGCGGCCTGCGCGGCCACCCCGTCTAGCAGCGTGTCCCGGACCGCCAGCAGCACCCCCAGGCCCTGTTCTGCGGCAAAAGCCGCCAGCTCCAGACCGAATTCATCAGGCAGCGGCGCGCTGATGAGCACCGCGTCAAAATCCATGGAGAGCAGCAGCCGTCTGGCCTCTCCCGAACCGGCTGCCAAGGCGGCAGGCCGGAAGACCGTGCCCTCCAGCAAAAGCTTCAGAGTGTCCCGGCCCTTTTCGTTTCCGGCAACGATCAGCGCCCCCCGGGAGACGGTCCGGGGGACCCGGCCGTGCCCGTTAATTCCCCCCGGCATAGGCACGCAGGACCTCAGCGGGCAGCAGACGCTTCAAAAAGGCGCTCTCCCGGCACAGAGCGCGGGCTTCCTGCAGGCTGCGGGGCAGCGGATTCCGCTGGGCAGCAGGGGGCTGAGGCGGCAGCGGCAGGTCCTCCTCCACGCCCTCCACACCGGCATACAGCAACAGCGCAAAGGCCAGGTAGGGGTTGGCGGTCCCGTCCGGCGAGGAGATCTCGATGCGTCCGTCCTTCTTCCGGCGCAGCAGCGAGGCCCGGCCCGTGTCCGCCCAGGAGACTTCTCCCGGGGCACCGAACTGGCCCAGCCGCTCGTAGGATTCTTCCGAACTGCCAAAGAACACGGACATTTCCCGCGCCCGGCGGTAGATCCCCGCCAGGAAGGCATCGGCACAGCTGTCGGAACCCTTTTTGGGCCGCATGGCGATCCGGAACCCGCTGCCCGCCTGATCCGGGATGGGCTTGGGAGCAAAGCTGGCCCACAGGCCGTTGCGTACCGCCATCATTTTCACCACCGAGCGGAAGGTCACCACATTGTCCGCGCACTCCAGGGCCAGACCCGGCTCGAAATCGATGCGGTTCTGCCCGGGCCCGCTGATGTGGTGGGAAGACAACGGCTCGATGCCCATATCCTCCAGCGTCAGGCAGATGTCCCGGCGCACGTCTTCGCCTCGGTCCTCCGGGGCTTCGTCCATGTACCCCGCCCCGTCAAAGGGCACGTCGGTGGGGTTGCCCTCCTCATCCGTGCGGAACAGATAGAAATCGTTTTCCGCACCAAAGCTCACGTACACATGCCGCTGCCGGGCATATTCCACCGCGTCCCGCAGCAGCTTGCGGCTGTCCTGGGCATACTGCTGTCCGTCCTCCCCCCGAATGTCGCAGTAAAACCGCGCCACTCGCCCGTGAGAGGGCCGCCAGGGCAGCAGCGACAGGGTGGCGGTGTCCGGGAACAGGAAGATCTCGCTGTCCCCCGGTCGATAGAAGCCATCGATCCGCGCGGCATCCACCGCGATGCCGTCACTGAACGCTTTGGGCAGCAGAGACGGCAGGACAGAAAGGATCTTCTGCCTGCCGAATACGTCGCAGAAGGCGAATTTCACGAACTTCACGTCGTGATCCGCCATGAATTCAAACACATCCTGTTGACGATGATCCATTTGATCTCTCCCCTTCGATCGGCGATTTCCGCCTCTCAGTATACCGCGCGCCGCGTCTCGGCGCAACCTTTTTTCTCCCTCCCAAGGCTCAGTTGTTCACATACAGCTGGTGATAGGGGTTGCTGGTGTTGGGCGTCAGCACGAAGAAATGCCCTGCCAGCAGCGATTCCGGGTCTCCGCCGAACTTTTCGCAGAAGCGCCCCACCAGCGGCCGGATGCGTTCCAGGTCCGCACTTTGGGGCTCAGCCACCGCCACCTGCTCGGGCAGATTGGGCGGCAGGAACCGGGTCCGCAGATAGATCCGGCCGCCGTGCATCCCTGTGCCGCAGAAATTGCCCACCGGCGCCCGATCTTCGCAGCCGATCCCCAGCACCAGAATGGTGCCTCCGGCCTGATATTCCCCCAAAAAGCTCCCGCAGCTGCCGCCCACCACCAGCACCGGCACCTTGTCCCGGTATTCCTTCATATGGATGCCGCAGCGATAGCCGCCGTTGTCCCGCACGTAAATGGCTCCTCCCCGCATGGCATATCCGGTGGCGTCCCCTGCGCTGCCGTGCACCACGATCTCCCCCGCGTTCATGGTATCCCCGGTGGCGTCCTGTGCACTGCACAGCACCTCGATCTCCCCGCCGTCCAAATACGCGCCCAGGGCGTTGCCCGGCACCTGAGTCACGGTGATCTTCCCCCACTGGGCCCCGCAGCCGATGTACCGCTGCCCCAGGGCGTACGTCTCCTGTACTGCCATACGTTCTCCTTCCCCGTGTGTGCAGACCCAAAAACTCACTGTCCGGCGTGCTTCACGCCCAAAATACCCAGCTCGATCTCATTGAGGCCCACGCCCCGCAGCATCATCCGGTTGCCCCGGGCCGCCTCGATGGAGTTGATCCCCATGCCGCCCATCATCTCTTTGATCTCATGGGTCCAGGCCGTCACCAGGTTCACCAACCGCTGGGCCCCTTCGTCGGGGTCCAGCCGCGCCACCAGCTCCGGCCGCTGGGTGGCGATGCCCCAGTTGCACCGGCCGCTGTGACAGCTCCGGCACAGGTGACACCCCAGGGCCAGCAGTGCCGCCGTGGCGATGTACACCGCATCCGCCCCCAGCAGGATCGCCTTGAGGGCGTCCGCAGAGGACCGGATGGATCCTCCGGCGATCAGCGATACGCTGCTTCGGATCCCTTCGTCCCGCAGCCGCTGGTCCACCGCGGCCAGGGCCAGCTCTATGGGAATCCCCACGTTGTCCCGGATCCGCGTGGGCGCGGCGCCGGTGCCGCCCCGAAAGCCGTCGATGGCGATGATGTCTGCGCCGCTGCGGGCCACGCCCGAGGCGATGGCCGCCACATTGTGCACGGCGGCGATCTTCACGATCACCGGCTTTTCGCCCCGGGTGACCTCCTTGAGGGAATACACCAGCTGGCGCAGGTCCTCGATGGAATAGATGTCGTGATGCGGCGCCGGGGAAATGGCATCCGAACCTTCGGGGATCATCCGCGTGGCCGACACGTCCCCCACGATCTTCGCCCCGGGCAGGTGCCCGCCGATGCCCGGCTTAGCCCCCTGGCCTATCTTGATCTCAATGGCGGCCCCCGCCTCCAGATAGTCCCGGTGCACGCCGAACCGCCCGGAAGCCACCTGGACGATGGTATTGGCCCCGTACCGGTAAAAATCCCGGTGCAGGCCGCCTTCCCCGGTGTTATAGCAGGTGCCCAGCGCCTGGGCGGCGCGGGCCAGGCTCTCGTGGGCGTTGTAGCTGATGGACCCGTAGCTCATGGCGGAAAACAAAATGGGCGTGTCCAGCTCCAGCTGGGGCGGCAGCTCCGGCACCAGCCGCCCGGCAGCATCCCGGCGCAGGGTGTCCGGCTTTTTCCCCAGGAAGGTCTTGGTCTCCATGGGTTCCCTCAGGGGGTCGATGGACGGGTTCGTCACCTGAGAGGCGTTGATGAGCAGCCGGTCCCAGTAGACGGGATATTCCTTGGCATTCCCCATGGAGGACAGCAGCACGCCGCCGCTGGCCGCCTGCCGGTAGATCTCCCGGATGGCGTCCCCCGACCAGTTGTCGTTTTCCCGAAAGCACTGCCGGTCCTTCACGATCTTCAGCGCCCGCTCCGGGCAAAAGGCCACGCACCGGTGGCAGTTGACGCACCGCGTCTCGTCCGAGACCATCTGCCCCCGGTCTGCGTCGTACCGGTGGACCCCATTGGCGCACTGGGCCGCGCAGGCCCGGCAGCCGGTGCAGCGGCTCAGGTCCCGCACCACCTGAAATTCGGGATACAGATATTCCTGTGCCATGTTCACCCTTCCTTCTCCCCAGCCGTTGGATGCAGCCGGATCACCACCGGCTCGCCGCCCCGGGGCGCCCAGACCCGCTCCAGCTCCGGCTGGATGACCCGGATGGCCGCTTCCTCGCTGGCGATATAGACCGTCTCGTCCTTCTCGCCCACCACCATGCTCCGCAGCTTCAGCCGGTCGTTCAGGGCCATGATCCCCCCGGTAAAGCCCACGATGATGGAAAACGGCCCGGTGATCAGCAGCCCGGAAAACACGTTGCGCAGATAGGTCAACCGGCGCTTTTCCGCCTCCTCCTGGGCGGCAATGGTGCTCCAGAAGGGCGCGGCGATGACATTGGCGGCCTCCTCATAGCTCAGGCCCCGCCGCCGCACCAGAAAATCCAGGATATAGGTGATGACCTCGGTATCGGTGAGCAGATTGCACCGATAGCCGTACATTTCGATGTTGCGCCGGTTGGCGTCATAGGAGGAGATCTCTCCGTTGTGCACCACCGCCCGGTCCAGCAGCGCAAAGGGATGTGCCCCGCCCCACCAGCCCGGGGTGTTGGTGGGGTACCGTCCGTGGGCGATCCAGCAGTACCCCTTGTACTCCTCCAGCCGGTAGAACGCGCCCACGTCTTCGGGAAAGCCCACCGCCTTGAACACGCCCATGTCCTTCCCGCTGGAGAAGATATACGCCCCATCGATGCCGCTGTTCACCCGGATCACACACCGGCTCACAAAGGTGTCGGGGTCCAGCTGGCTTTCGGAGAGCTTGGTGTGCAGCGGCTCCACGAAGTACCGCCAGATCAGCGGTTCGTCCTGGATGGCCGGGCTCTTGCGGGTGGGGATCTTGGACAGGTTCACCACGTCGAAATGCTCGAACAAAAACGCCTCGCACTGTTCCTTGCTGTACTTTCCCTCATAGAACACGTGCAGCGCATACAGCTCCTTGTATTCGGGATAGATCCCATAGGCCGCGAAGCCGCCGCCCAGTCCGTTGGACCGTTCGTGCATCATGGCGATGGACCGGATGATCTCCTCGCCGCTGCGCCGGGTCCCCTCCTTGGAGAAAATGGCCGATACCGCGCACCCGGACGGGATGCGGAACCCGTTTTGCCCCTCTCTGTCCATGTGCTCTCCCCCGTCTCCGAAAATCCACGCATATGAAAAAGACGCCCACTTCCGGAGGGAGGATCGATCCCCGGAAGCCAGGACGCCTTTGTCCGATAGCAAACCCGCGCTTCCCAAAACGATGTACCCTTCTCGCGCGGCAGGACCATTATAGCACCGCTGCCCGCCGTTGTCAACGCTATTTTGCATGTTTTTTCAAATTTAATTTCATTTTTCAAACGTCAAAAGGAAAAATTTCCCTATTTTTTTCTTCCACACGCAAGTCGAAAATATACAACTTGCAAAATCTGAGATTTTTTTGGAAAACCCGTTGACAAATCCAGCCCGGGGCGTTACAATATCCACCGTAACAGCAAAGGCGCTGGGCTTGTACCCGGCGCCTTTTCCCTTACAGCCCCGGATGAACTGCAAATCCGGTATTGCACAAAAGGGCTCCCGCCCTTATAATATGGGAAACGGGCAATGCCCAGACCGTCCAATCGGAATAAGGAGTGGTTTCATTATGGGTAGTACGGAAAAGCGCAGAGCCGTGCCGGAGCTCTTCGGCAGCATGGTCTTCAATGAGGACGTGATGCAGGAGCGCCTGCCCCGGGACGTCTACCGGTCCCTGCGCAAGACCATCGACGAGGGCAAGGATCTGGACCTGAACGTGGCAAATGCCGTGGCCAGCGCCATGAAGGATTGGGCGGTGGAAAAGGGCGCCACCCACTACACCCACTGGTTCCAGCCCCTCAACGGCATCACCGCCGAAAAGCACGACAGCTTCATCTCCCCCACTTCCGACGGCCGGGTGATCATGCAGTTCTCCGGCAAGGAGCTCATCAAGGGCGAGCCCGACGCCTCCTCCTTCCCCTCCGGCGGCCTGCGCGCCACCTTCGAGGCCCGGGGCTACACCGCCTGGGACCCCACCTCCTACGCCTTCGTCAAGGGCGATTCCCTGTACATCCCCACGGCCTTCTGCTCCTACAGCGGCGAGGTCCTGGATAAAAAGACCCCCCTGCTGCGCTCCATGGAGGAGCTCTCCCGTCAGGCCCTGCGCATCCTGCACCTGTTCGGCGACACCGCCGTGAAGCGCGTGGTCACCACCGTGGGCCCGGAGCAGGAATATTTCCTCATCGACAAAGCCCTCTACGACCAGCGCCCCGACCTGATCTTCACCGGGCGCACCCTCTTCGGGGCCAAGGCCCCCAAGGGCCAGGAGCTGGAGGACCACTACTTCGGCGCCATCAAGCCCCGCATCGCAGCCTTCATGAAGGAGCTGGACGAGGAGCTCTGGAAGCTGGGCATCCTGGCCAAGACCAAGCACAACGAGGTGGCCCCCGCCCAGCACGAGCTGGCCCCCATCTTCGCCACCACCAATATCGCCACCGACCACAACCAGCTCACCATGGAGATCATGAAAAACGTGGCCGCCCGCCACGGGCTGGTGTGCCTGCTCCACGAAAAGCCCTTCGCCGGCGTCAACGGCAGCGGCAAGCACAACAACTGGTCCCTCTCCACCGATACCGGCAAAAACCTGCTGGATCCCGGCAAGAGCCCGGCAGAGAACTTCCAGTTCCTGCTGTTCCTGGCCGCCGTGATCAAGGGTGTGGACGAATACCAGGACCTACTGCGCATCTCCGTGGCCTCCGCGGGCAACGACCACCGCCTGGGCGCCAACGAAGCGCCTCCCGCCATCATCTCCATGTTCCTGGGGGATGAGCTCACTGCCGTGCTCCAGGCCATCGAGGCCGGCAAACCCTACGGCGGCGCCGAGCCCCAGAAGCTGGCCACCGGCGTGCACGTCCTTCCGGAGCTCAGCCGGGACACCACCGACCGCAACCGCACCTCTCCCTTTGCCTTCACCGGCAACAAGTTCGAGTTCCGCTCCCTGGGCTCTGCCATCTCCATCGCCTGCCCCAACATCATGCTCAACACCATCGTGGCCGAGGAGCTGGAGCAGTTCGCCGACGCCCTGGAGGGCGCCGAGGACCTGCAGCCCGCCGTGCTGGCCCTGGTGAAGAAGGTGGTGGAAGAGCACAAGCGCATCATCTTCAACGGCGACGGCTATTCCGAGGCCTGGGTCCAGGAGGCCCAGCGACGGGGCCTGCTCAATCTCAAGACCACCGTGGACGCCCTGCCCCGGTACCTGGACAAAAAGAACCTGGACCTGTTCACCTCCCACAAGATCTATACCGAGGCCGAGATGGAAGCCCGGTATGAGACCATCATGGAGGAATACGCCAAGACCCTGAATATCGAGGCCCTGACCATGATCGACATGGCCCGGCAGGACATCCTCCCGGCGGTCAGCGGCTTCCTGGCGGAGCTTTCCGGCGCCGTGGCGGCCCAGCGCGCCGTGCTGCCGGACCTGCCCTGCACCGGAGAGGTGGCCCTCATCGCCAAGCTCTCTGCCCTCCTGGACACCGCCTTCTCCCAGACAGACGCCCTGGCCGCCACCCTGGCGGACGCCCATGCGGAAAGCGTCAACGCCCTCACCACCGCCACCCATTACCGGGACGTGGTGATCCCCGCCATGAACGCCCTGCGCGCCACCGTGGACCAGATGGAAGAGAACGTCTCCAGCGAGTACTGGCCCTATCCCACCTATGCGGACCTCATGTTCCGCATCTGATCTTCGCGTACAAGTTTTCTCCCCATATTGGAAAGCTCCCGGACCCCTCTCCGGGGGCTTTCCCTTTTCCCGGGCAAAAAAGGGCCCGGAGCTGTCTCCGGGTCCTTTTTCGGTCCGTACCGAACACTCTGCTTAATCCAGCGCCTTCTCCAGCGCGTCGATGACGATCTTCAGCGCCTTGATCCGGGCGTACTTCTTGTCCACCGATTCCAAAATGTGCCAGGGGGCATAGGTGGTGCTGGTCTTCTGCAGCATCTCGTCCACCGCCACCTCGTACTGGTCCCACTTTTCCCGGTTGCGCCAGTCCTCGTCGGTGATCTTCCACTGCTTGGACGGCGTGTTCTGCCGGTCGGTGAACCGCTCCAGCTGGGTGTCCTTGTCGATCTGCACCCAGAACTTGATGATCACCGCGCCCCAGTTGTGCAGCTCCTGCTCGAACTCGTTCATCTCGTAATAGGCCCGCTGCCACTCGTTTTCGGTGCAGAAGCCCTCCAGCCGTTCCACCATGACCCGCCCGTACCAGCTGCGGTCAAAGATAGTGATGTGCCCGGTCTTGGGCAGCCGCGTCCAGAACCGCCACAGATAGTGCCGCGCCTTCTCGTGGGGCTCCGGGCTGGCGATGGGCATCACCTCATAGCCTCTCGGGTCCAGTGCCCCGGTCAGCCGCTTGATGTTCCCGCCCTTGCCGGCGGCGTCCTGTCCTTCGTACACGATGATCACCGGCACCCGCTTGCGGTACAGCCGGTAGTGCAGGGCGCTGAGCTTCTTCTGCAGCCGCTCCAGCTCCTCCCGGTACTCCTCCTCGCTGATGGACTTGCTCAGGTCCACGTCCTTGAGCTTGGGCATCTGCTTCAGCGGGAAGTTGTTGGGCAGCAGCGGCACCGCCAGGCTGCCGTTCTTCAGGGCGGTGTCGATGCCCGTGGCCAGGGTCTCCAGCACCTGCATCTCGGCAAACTTCCGGTTCTCCGAGTCGATGAGATACCAGGGCGCGCTGGGCACGTTGGTGTCGTCCAGATACTGGTCGAAGGCCTCTTCGCACTGCTTATAGTGATTGTTCTGCCACACGTCGTTGTCGCTGACCCGCCAGGCGGTGTCCTTGCTGGCCAGCAGGCTCTCGATGCGCTGCTTCTGCTCCTTCTTCCCGATGTGGAAGAAGAACTTCACCAGCAGATACCCGTTGTCGGTCAGCCCCCGCTCGAACCGGCGGATGCTCTCCACCCGGCCGGCATAGGCCTTCTCGTCCAGCTGGCCGTTGAGCTTGTCCCGGACCACCTCATCCATCCAGCCGGAATCCAGCAGGGTGAACTTCCCGGCCTCGGGGATCTTCTCAAAGTACCGGCACAAAAACGGCTTGCGCCGCTCCTCCTCGGTGGGCGCGGCCATGGTGTAGACCTTGAAAAATCTGGGGTCGATGTTGCGGATGATCTGCCCGATGGCGCTGCCCTTCCCGGCGGCGCCCCAGCCCTCCACCAGCACGATGACCGGCAGCTTCCGCTCCTTGAGCAGCATCTGCTGCTCCCCCAGCCGTTCTCTGGCCGCCCGGATCCGGGCCTTCATCTCGTCCTTTTCCGGCTTCTCCGGCCGGTTCCAATCCTTCAGCATGTGGGCTCCCCCTTTGGGCGGATGTAAAACTTTTCCGCGATATTGGAAAAATTTTAGCACATATTCCACCAAAACGCAAGGGGTTTTCCCATTCCGGGCACTTTTTTCTCCACCCATCCCCTCTCTTGCGTTTTCCCGTGGAAAGGAGTATACTACATGGTGTCCGTTGGTGTCCGTCATCCCCGCTGCTGCCCCTAAGGAGGCCCCTATGAGATCCCTCGCCCCACTGATCCGCTCCCTGCGCGAAAAGCTCTGGCTGACCCTGACCCTGCTGGTCCTTGCCGGCATGGGCATCGGCCTCGTCTCCCTGCTCTTCGCCGCCGCCGACCGCCGCTGGGAGCTGTTTGCCGGCTACCTGTCCCAGCCCCTGCTGATCGTCCTCAACCTGCTGCCGCCGGTGGTCCTCTGCCTGTTTTTGTATTTTCTGTTCCACCGCGCCTGGCTGGCCTATGCCGTCACCGCGGCGGTGGTCTACGTGCTCAGCCTGGCCAACTGGTTCAAGCTCACCTTCCGGGACGACCCCGTGATGTTCGGGGACCTGTTCCTGGTGCAGGAGGCCGGCAACATGCTGGGCCGGTATTCCCTCTTCGTCACCACCACCATGGTCCTCAGCGCCCTGCTCCTGATTCTGGGGGGCGTGGTGCTCTTCTTCTTCGCCCGGGGCCGCATCCGGCGCATGCCCCTGCGCCTGGGCCTGGCGGCGCTGGTGCTGGTGCTGTGCCTGCCCCTTTCCCGCCTCTACACCAGCGAGGACCTCTACAACGATCGCACCGAGAACCCCGCCCTGCTCAACCGCTGGGCGGCCACCCAGCTCTACACCTCCAAGGGCCTCCTCTACCCCTTCCTCCACAGCGTGGCCTCCACCGTGGACACCCCGCCCGACGGCTACCGCAAGGAGGCCGTGGAGGCCCAGCTTGCCGCCTACACCGACGCCGACATCCCCGCGGACAAGAAGGTGGACGTGCTGGGCGTGATGCTGGAGGCCTTCAACGACTTCTCCAAGTTCGACCAGATCCAGTTCGCCCAGGACGTCTACGCCGACTTCCACGCCCTGGAGGCGGAATCCTACACCGGCAACCTGGTCACCAGCATCTTTGCCGGGGGCACCGTGGCCACCGAGCGCGCCTTCCTCACCGGCATGTCGGACCTGGGCTCCCTGCGGGGCCGCACCAACTCCTACGCCTGGTACTTTGCGGACCAGGGCTACACCGTCACCGGCAGCCACCCCTGCTACCAGTGGTTCTACAACCGGGAAAACGTGAACCGCTTCCTGGGCTTCTCCTCCTACCTCTTCTCCGAGAACCACTACGCCGCCCTGGCCGCCGACGGCCACATCGCCATGGACGACGTGTTCTTCCCGGAGCTCATCCGCCTGTACGACGCCCACCTGGAAGAGGACGGCAGCCCCTATTTCTCCTTCTCCGTCACCTACCAGGGCCACGGCCCCTATGCCACGGACACCAACCAGTGGGGCGAGGATTTCGTCGTCCCCGGGGTCTACACGCCGGAATCCCAAAACATCCTGAACAACTACTTCGGCTCCGTGCGGTCCACCACACGGCAGCTCTCCGCCTTCGTGGACCATTTCCGCGCCTCCCAGCGCCCCGTGGTGCTGGTGATCTTCGGCGACCACAACCCCTGGCTGGGGGACAACAGCTCCGTCTACAAGGAGCTGGGCATCGACCTGGACTGGTCCGACAAGGCCTCCTTCATGAACTACTATGCCACCCGGTACCTCATCTGGGCCAACGACGCCGCCAAGCGCGTCCTGGGCAACGATTTCACCGGCTCCGGCCCGGACCTCTCCCCCAATTTCCTCATGAACCAGGTCTTTGCCCTGTGCGGCTTTACCGGCGACGCCTACATGCAGTACACCACCCACCTGATGCAGTCCCTGCCGGTGCGCACCTCCCTGGGCATCAGCTATGCCGCCCCGGGGGTCACCCTCTCCCCGGAGGAGCAGGCCGCCCTGGTGCAGGAGGATCGCTGGGCGGAGTACTACCGCCGCACCCAGTTCCAGTACGGGGACCTCTGGGACGCGCGGTGACCGCCGGCACGCCGCCTCGCGCCGTGCTGCGCACGGCCGCCCCGCCTGCGGCGGGGCCCCGGCCTGCGGCCGGGGCGGCGAGGCGGCGGCCGGCTCCTTCCGCTCCCCCTTGTAGGTTTGTCAATGATATTGGACAGTGGAAGGGAAAGGATTAGAGAAGAAAGAGAGGAGTTTCTCACGAG
>CANRPD010000017.1 GCA_947632385.1 uncultured Clostridia bacterium
GATTAGCGCGGTGATGCGGGGGGTCTTGCCGGCGCCCAGCACGGCGGTGATCTCCCCGGGGATGTCCTCCTCCCGCAGCAGCCCCGCCCGGATGGCGTCGTCGATGTCGTGGTTGAAATAGGCGATCTTGTCCGCCCAGCGGATGATCCGGCCCTCGGCGGTGGCGGCCTCCTCCCCCTCGGTGTGGCAGCGGATGCCGTTGCGCACCTCCCAGGTCAGGTTGAGCCCGGCCCCGTCCTTCTCCAGCTTTTCCACCACCCGCACGCTCTGCTCGTAGTGGCGGAAGCCCCCGGGCACCACGGCGTCCAGGGCCCGCTCTCCCGCGTGGCCGAAGGGCGTGTGGCCCAGGTCGTGGGCCAGGGCCACGGCCTCGGTGAGGTCCTCGTTGAGCTTCAGCGCCCGGGCAATGGTCCGGGCGATCTGGGCCACCTCCAGGGTGTGGGTCAGCCGGGTGCGGTAGTGGTCCCCCTCCGGGGCCAAAAAGACCTGGGTCTTGTGCTTCAGCCGCCGGAAGGATTTGCAGTGCACCACCCGGTCCCGGTCCCGCTGGAAATCGGTGCGCAGGTCGCAGGGGGTCTCCGGGACCGCCCGCCCCCGAGATGCCGCGGAAAATGCCGCCCAGGGCGCCAGCGTGGCCCGCTCCCGCTGCTCCAGTTCCTCCCGGATCGTCATCCCAGATCCGCCCCCTTCATTCCAGTTTCCGCTTATATATACGGTTTTTCCCCGAAAAATACTTTTTCATTCGGTACATTTTTTCAATTTCCGGGCAGCGAAGGGCAGACCGTTTTTTCCGTCAAAAACCGAAAGCGTTTGGGTCTGGGGCCCAACTGGACGGGAACCCCCAAAAAGCCCCTGGAACCTGACCGGAACCGGGCAAAAACGGGCCCGAACCCGTCCGCAGCGGGCACAGTGGGGTTTGCGTTTCGACTCGTCAAAAACCGTCCGCATTCGGGTTTGGGGGGTCAACTTGACGGCAACGGCCCAAAAAGCCCCTGGAACCTGACCGGAACCGGGCAAAAACGGGCCGCAACCGGTCCGCAAGGCGCACGGTGGGTTTTGCGTTTCGACTTGTCAAAAACTGCCCGGGTCGGGGTTTTGGGGGCCAAAATGACACGAACCCCCCAAAAAGCCCCTTGAACCTGACCGGAACCGGGCAAAAACGGGCCTCAACCGGTCCGCAAAAGACCCCCTGTCCATGGGACAGGGGGCGGCGGGAGACGGGCTCAACCGTCGGCGGGGTCGTCGAAGGGGAAAAAGTCCCGGCCCTCCTCCGTCAGGGTGCAGCGGCCGCCGGTGGCGTCCGCCAGGCGGGCCGTGAGGCCGGGCAGGGCCTCCGGGGGGATGTGCAGCTGCAGGGTGACCCGGTCGGTGAAGTCGCTGGCGTCCACTGCGCCCCCCGCCGCCGGGATCAGCCCCTGGACCCGGCCATAGTCGCCATAGGCACAGGTGAGGCGCAGCAGGGCGCAGTCCACCATGCGAACCACCCCCGCCGCCCGCACCGCGATGGAGGCGGTGTGGCCATAGGCTCGGACCAGTCCGCCGCCCCCCAGCAGGATGCCCCCAAAGTACCGGGTGGCCACCACCATGACGTCGGTGAGGCCCCCCTTCCGCAGGACCTCCAGCATGGGCACGCCGCCGGTGCCCTGGGGCTCGCCGTCGTCGGAGAAGCGCTGGACGCCGCTGCGCAGGATGTAGGCGTACACGTTGTGGGACGCGTCCCAGTAGCGGGCCCGCAGGTCCTCCAAAAAGCGCTGGGCCTGCTCCTCGGTGGTCACCGGGCGGCAGTGGCCGATGAACCGGGAGCGCTTTTCGGTGAATTCATCCGTGCCCAGGTCCCGGACGGTGCGGTATTCCATGGCTTCGCCTCCTTGGGGTTTGAACGGAAAAAACCGACGCCGCAGCGCCGGTTTCTTTTCTGCATTACTTGAGCCCGTAGCGTTTCTTAAACATATCCACGCGGCCGCTGGTATCCACCAGCTTCTGCTTGCCCGTAAAGAACGGGTGGCACTTGGAACATATTTCGACGCGGATATTCTTCTTGGTGGAACGGGTGTGGATCACGTTGCCGCAGGCGCAGGTGATGGTGGTATCCTGATAGTCGGGATGTATGTCCTTCTTCATGGTCTTGGGTCTCACCTCTTTACAGGCTTTGATTTTCGCTTACGCCCTGCTATCATACCACAGCACGGCGGAAAATGCAAGCACAATCTGCAAAAAGGCAAAATTTTGCAGCCGCTCACTGGCTGTCCAGATAGTCCAGGTATTCCTCCAGGCACAGGGAGAGCTGCTGCATGGCCTGGGCGTGGGTGCGACCCACATAGCGGATGACGGTCCAGTCGGCGGCGAGGCCCGTGGCCTCCTCCTTGTAGGCGGGATAGCGGAACACGAAGCCGTAGGTGCCCATGTTGGCCTTGAGCCAGGTGTAGGTGCGGGAATCCGCAAAGGTGGCGGGGTCCCCGTAGAGCCGCAGGCACAGCCCGGTCTGGAAATCGCTCTCCCCGGGCTCGGGCTCGGTGCGGGCGGCCTCGTCCCGGGCCATGACGGTGGTCAGGTCCTGGGTGTCCATCAGCCGCTGGACCACCGCCTCGAACCGCTGCTGCTGGGCGGCGTAGTCCGTGTAGCCCTGGGTGAAGGTGAGGGCGAAGCCCGCTTCGTTGGCGGCGGCCTGCAGGGCCTCCACCGCGTCGGTGATGTGGGCTTCCACCCGCACGTCTCCCACCCGGCGGGTGGTGACGGAGAGGTCCTCCGGGGCGGGGGAAAAGGGGCTGACGGTGAAGAGGCACAGGTCGTCTCCCAGCACGGGCAGGCCCAGGTCGTCGTAGAGCAGAGCCGGCTCCACCGAGGCGGTCTCCGCTTCCTCCCCGGCGGAGGAGGGGGCCTCCACGGTGAGCTCGTCCCGGACCCAAGGCACCACATAGGCCACGGTGAGCACCGCCAGCACGCCGGCGAGCCCCACGCACACCGCCCCCAGCACCACCCGCATCCACAGGCGGATGCGCCGGGCGGCCTGGCTTTGGGCCTGTTTTTCCTGGGAGACGAAGAAGTTCCGCCCAGGCAGGGAGAGGTCCAGCCGGTGGTCGGTGCGGTCCAGATATTCTCTTTTTTTCCGCCCAAAGGCCACGGCGCTCCCTCCTTTCCTGCCGGTTTCCCGTCTATTATACACCCGGGGCCCGGGGATTTCCAGTGCTTTTTTTGGGCCGCTCCCTTCCCTGCCGCCGGCCGAAAAAAGGCTGGACAATTCCCGGCGGCAGTGGTAGAATAAGTCGAATACTGCCGGGGGGCGACCCCGGGAAAACTGGAGGCATTGCGAATGAAACTCATCTACAACATCAAGGACAAGCCGAAGTTCGGTCAGCTGATCGTCTTCGCGGTCCAGCAGCTGCTGGCCATCATGGCGGCCACCCTGGTGGTGCCGGTCATCGTGGGCAACGGCATGCAGCCCACCGCAGCCCTGTTCGGCGCCGGTGTGGGCACCCTGGTCTATGTGGCCTTCACCCGGGCCAAGAGCCCGGTGTTCCTGGGCTCCTCCTTTGCGTTCATCGGCTCCATGAGCGCGGCCTTTGCCGGCGCGGTCTCGGTGGAGGCCGGCTATCTGGGCCTGATCATCGGCGCGGTGTTCGCCGGGCTGGTGTATGTGGTCATCGCCCTGGTGGTGAAGCTGGTGGGCGTGGGCTGGATCGACCGGATCATGCCCAAGCAGGTCATCGGCCCCACGGTGGCCATCATCGGGCTGTCCCTGGCGGGCAACGCCATCGGCGACCTGCAGAAGGGCAACTACCAGGTGGAGGGCGCCCCCACGGCCAACGTGCTGCTGTGCATCCTGTGCGGCCTGGTGGCCCTGTTCGTCACCATGCTGTGCTCCGTCTACGGCAAAAAGACCGCCAAGCTGATCCCCTTCATCTTCGGCATCCTCACCGGTTACGCCCTGGCGGCGGTGTTCACGCTCATCGGCAATGCCTCCGGCAACGACGCCCTCAAGATCATCGACTTCTCCGTGTTCTCCGCCGTCCACAGCGTGGTCTCCCTGCCGGAGTTCACCTTCCTCACCGCCATGAAGGGCACCACCGGCATCACCGGGTCCTACCTCAGCACCCTGGCGGTGGCCTATGTGCCCGTGGCCTTCGTGGTCTTTGCGGAGCATATCGCGGACCACAAGAACATCTCCTCCATCATCGAACAGGACCTGCTCACCGAGCCGGGCCTCCACCGCACCCTGCTGGGTGACGGCGTGGGCTCCATGGCGGGGGCCCTCTTCGGCGGCTGCCCCAACACCACCTACGGCGAATCCATCGCCTGCGTGGCCATCACCGGCAACGCCTCCGTGCTCACCATCATCGCGGCGGCCATCGGCGCCATCCTCATCGCCTTCATCACGCCCTTTGTGGCTTTCGTCAATTCCATCCCCTCCTGCGTCATGGGCGGCGTGTGCATGGCGCTGTACGGCTTCATCGCGGTCTCCGGCCTGAAGATGGTCCAGAGCGTGGACCTGGAGGACAACCGCAACCTGTTCACCGTATCCGCGATCCTCATCGCGGGCATCGGCGGCCTGGTGCTCAATTTCGGCGAGATCCAGATCACCGCCGTGGCCACGGCCCTGATCCTGGGCATCGTGGTGAACGCCATGCTCCACCGGGGCAGCAAAGCCGCCTGACAAACCAAAACCGCAACGCTCCGTCGTCCACAAGGCCGATGCCCACCCCGGGCATCGGCCTTGTCCGTGGTCCGTAGCCGGACCGGCCGTTGTCGCGGGGCGCGCGGTCCCCGCGCTTTACGCCTACGGGACGAAAATGGGTCGTCGCGCCCACCGGTCCGTGCCCGGACGGGCCAGGTCGCGCCGTGCGCGTCCCGCGCTGATAACTGCTGGAAAAAAGCGAGTAGTCACGCCCATCGATTTGCAAAACCGGCAGGCCCCCACCCGCCTCCCCCGTCTCGCCGCCTGCCTGCGGCAGGCGCTTTTGCTCCGCAAAAGGAAGGGTGGGCCAAGAACAGGCCCACCCTCCGCGAGACGGCGCCCCTGCCGGGGCAGGCCAAGTCGCAGCCCCTGCCGGGGCAGAGCAAGTCGCG
This sequence comes from uncultured Clostridia bacterium, assembly GCA_947632385.1. Taxonomy (GTDB): domain Bacteria; phylum Bacillota; class Clostridia; order Oscillospirales; family Acutalibacteraceae; genus Acutalibacter. Next base: position 5,065 of record CANRPD010000017.1, read on the forward strand.
GCCCCTGCCGGGGCAGGGCAAGCCGCGCCATGGTTTCTTCATTCGTCCAGTCAAGTGCCGCGCCGAAAGTGTCTGGAACCCGCCCCAACCCCCGCAAACCCCCCCGGGATCCTGCCGCTGCCCGTCCCCAGGCCGCAAAAAGCCCCCCGGCGGTGAGCCGGAGGGCTGGGGCACGGATCAGGACCGCGCGGCTTTGGCGTTCGCGGCCTTCAAGGCCATCTGCTGGGCCTCGAACTGCAGCGAGTAGAGCTGGTAATACCGGCCCCGGAGCTTCAGCAGCTCCTGGTGGTTGCCCTGCTCCTTGATCTCGCCGTGAGACAGCAGGATGATGTTGTCCGCGTGCTGGATGGTGGACAGGCGGTGGGCCACGATGAGCATGGTGCCCACGCTCTTCATCTTCTCCAGGGATTCCTGGATGAGGATCTCGGTCTCGGTGTCGATGTTGGCGGTGGCCTCGTCCAGGATCATCACGGCGGGGGAGTGGATGATGGTCCGGGCAAAGCTCAGCAGCTGGCGCTGGCCGGCGGAGAAGTTGTTGCCCCGCTCCCGCACCACCTCGTCCAGGCCGCCCTCCAGGCGGTTGATGAAGTGGTCCGCGTTGACATACTTGCAGGCCTCCCAGATCTGCTCGTCGGTGAAGCTCTCCTCCCGCAGGACGATGTTGCTGCGGATGGTGCCGGAGAACAGGAACACGTCCTGGAGCATCTGGCCGAAGAACCGCCGCAGGCACGAGATCTTGATGTGCTTGATGTCGATGCCGTCGATGAGGATCTGCCCCTTCTGGATGTCGTAGTTGCGGCAGATCAGGGACAGGATGGTGGTCTTGCCGGAGCCGGTGGCGCCCACGAAGGCCACGGTCTGCTTGGGATAGACGTGGAAGGAGACGCCCTTGAGCACCCATTCCCCGGGGTTGTAGGCGAACCACACGTCCTTGAACTCGATCTCGCCCTTCAGCTCGGTGAGCTCGATGGCGTCGGGCTCATCGGTGAGCTCGGGCACCATGTCCAGGATGGAGAAGATCTTCTCCGCCGAGGCAAAGGCCGACTGCAGCATGTTGAACTGCTCCGCCAGGGTCTGGATGGGGTTGAAGAACTTGGAGATGTAGCTGTAGAAGGAGACCAGCACGGCGCTGGTGATCACCTGGCCCATGAACTCCACGTTGCGGATGACGCCCCGGCCCGCCAGATACAGCAGGCACATCACGGAGGAGATGTAGATCATGTACACCATGGGCCGGAAGATGCCGAAGACGAAGGTCTGCTCCTGCTTGGCCTTGCGAAGCTTGTCGCTGCGCTGGAGGAAGTCCTGCATCTTCACCTGCTCCCGGTTGAAGATCTGGGTGATCTTGATGCCGGAGAGGTTCTCGGACAGGTAGGTGTTGATGTCCGTGGTGGCATCCTTCACCCGGCGGAAGATGCGGCGGGTGAACTTGCGGAAGATCACGGTGAACAGCACCAGGAAGGGGATGAAGCAGATGACCATCAGGGTCAGGATGTAGTTGAGCAGCAGCATGGCCACCAGCACGCCCATGATCATGAAGACGTTGCGCACCATGTTCACGAAAATGTTGGTGAACATCATGGAGATGGCGTTGGTGTCGTTGGTGACACGGGTCACCAGCTTGCCCACGGGGATCTGGTTGAGCTGGTTGTGGGACAGGGACTGGATGTGGGTGTACACGTCCAGGCGCAGGTTGGAGAGGATCCGCTGGCCCACCTTCTGCAGGGTGATGGACTGGAAGTAGGTGCACAGCACCGAGACCACCAGCAGGGCGGCGTAAATGGCCACCCGGACGAACAGGGCGGACAGGGGGAAGTCCCCGGCCACCAGCTCCACGATGTTGCCCATGATCAGGGGGCTCACCAGGTCATAGCCGATGGAGACCGCCATGATGGCGAACACCAGCAGGAAGGACTTCCAGTGGGGGACGGCGTAGGGCAGCATCCGGCGGAGGATCTCGCCGTCGGGAACGTTGCGGTCGAAGCCGATGGCCTCTTTCTTGTTCTTGATGCCCGCATAGGCGATGATGAAGGCCACAGCGAAGATGCTGATGATGGCCCCCACGATCAGGATGGGAAGATACTCACGCATTGAGGGCGCCTCCTTCCTCTTCCAGGCGCTGGAGGTCCACCATGTGGTGGTACTCCTCGCAGGTGTCGTACAGCACGTTGTGGGGACCCACGGCCTTGAGGGCGCCGTCCTCGATGAAGACGATCTTGTCCATCCGCTCGATGGTGGAGATGCGGTGGGCGATGAGGATGGTGGTCTTGCCCTGGCGGGTGTCCCGCAGGTTTTGGAGGATGACCTTTTCGGTCTCGGTATCCACGGCGGAGACCGAGTCGTCCAGGATCAGGATGGGCGCGTCCTTCATCAGGGCGCGGGCGATGGAGATGCGCTGCTTCTGCCCGCCGGAGACGGTGACGCCCCGCTCGCCCAAAACGGTCTCATAGCCCTCGGAGAACTCCTGGATGTTGTCGTCCACGTCCGCCAGGGTGGCGGCTGCCACCACGGCCTTTTTGGAGAACTTGTCCACGGCGAAGGCGATGTTGTTCTCGATGGTGTCGGAGAACAGGAAGTTGTCCTGGGGGACGTAGGCGCAGGCCGCCCGGACGTCCCGGATGGCCACGTCGTTGACGTCATTGTCGTCGATGAACACGGTGCCGTCGGGCACGTTGTAGGTGCGCAGGATCAGGTCCACCAGCGAGGTCTTGCCGGAGCCGGTCTTGCCCACCAGGCCCACGTTCTCGCCGGGCTCGATGGTGAAGGAGATGTCCTTGAGGGCATCGTACTCGCCGTCGGGATAGCGGAAGGTGAGGTCTCTAAATTCGATCTTGCCCCGGACGTTCTGGAGGGACCGCACGCCGGGACGGTCGATGACGTCCTGCTTGGCGTCCAGCAGCTCGCTGATGCGGTCCAGAGAGGCGCGGCCGCGGCTGTGCATGTCGATGAGCTCGCTGACTGCCATGATGGGCCACACCGCCGCCTGGAAGTAGCCGATGTACTCCACCAGCTGGCCGGCGTTGAACTCATGGCGATAGACCAGGTAGCCGCCGTAGCCCAGGACCACGCAGATGACCGACTCCACGAAGAGGGTCACCAGGATGCGCAGGAGCACGGAGGCCCGGGTGTAGTCCACGTTGGCCACTTCGTTCTCCCGGTTGAGCTTTTTGAAGGCCATGAGCTCCTTGGCCTCCTTGACGAAGGCCTTCACCACGGCGATGCCGGAGAAGCTCTCCTGGGAGAAGTCGGACAGATTGGAGAACGCCGCCTGGCGGATGTCCCACTTTTTCGTCATGTACTTGCCGATGATCGTGCTGGCCCCCAGCAGGAGGAACATGGGGATCAGGGACAGGGTGGTGAGGAACGGATCCATGAACCACATGCGCACGATGGACATGCCGCCCAAAAACAGGGCGTCGCACAGCATCATGAAGCCGGAGCCGAAGCACTCCTGCACGGTCTCCAGGTCGTTGGTGAACAGGCTCATCAGGTTGCCCACCTTGTTCACCTGGTAGTACTCCCGGGAGAGATCCTTGGCGTGGTCGAACATGGCGTTGCGCAGGTCGGTCTCCACCTTGATGGCGGAGCCGAAGATGCAGATCCGCCACAGGAACCGGCCCACCACCATGGAGAGGATGACCCCCACCATGGGCATGCAGATCCGGTCCAGCAGGAAATCCATATCGAAGGGGTAGGTCACGCCGTCCACGACCACCTGACCGTCGTTGATGCCGTTGACCACCATCTGGTACAGATTGGGGATGACCAGCTGCATGTAGTCCACTACCACCAGGGCGGTGACGCCCACGATCAGCCACAGGCCGTACTTGCGGTAGTATCGGTTGATGTGCTTGCCGAAAATCATTCGCTGAAAAACTCCTTCCCTCTTTTTTGCAATTCTGGGGATAAAAACCGTCACGAGTGTTAATTGTACCACAGTTGACCGGGGAATACAAGACAAAAAAACAGGAAATTTCCCATGAGACCGGCCCTCGGCCCGAGGGGGCAAAAGGCTCCCCGAAAAAACGGGAAGCCTTTTGGAAAGATCCGTGAAAGAAACCGAAAACGGGGGGCTGTTACTCGGCCTCGTAGTAGGCGCGGATGGCCTTGTAGGTCATGTACAGGTCCAGCTTGGAGACCACCTCGAAGGGGGCGTGCATGGAGAGCACCGGCACGCCGATGTCGATGACGTCGGCATTCAGGCGGGAGATGTCCAGGGCCACGGTGCCGCCGCCGCCCTGGTCCACCTTGCCGATCTCGCCGATCTGCCAGAGGACGTCCTCGCTGTCGAAGAGCTGCCGGACCCAGGCCACGAACTCGGCGGAGGCGTCGTTGGAGCCGGACTTGCCGCCGTGGCCGGTGTACTTCATGACCCCCACGCCCCGGTTGAGGTAGCAGGAGTTCTTGGGCTCATAGGCGTGGGCGAAGGTGGGATCGTAGGCTGCGGTGACATCGGCGGAGAGGCAGCTGGACAGGCTCCACACCCGGCGGGGCTCCAGGCCCTCGGCCTGGGCCAGGTCGGCCACGAAGTAGTTCAGGAACTCGGAGGCCAGGCCGGTGTTGCCCACCGAGCCGATCTCCTCCTTGTCGGCAAAGCAGGTGACCACGGTGTGCTCGGGGGTCTTGCACTGGAGGATGGCCTCCAGGGCGGGATAGGCGCAGACCCGGTCGTCGTGGCCGTAGGCGCCGATCATGCTGCGGTCAAAGCCGATGTCCACGGCCTTGAAGGCGGGGGTGAAGCTGATCTCGGCGGAGATGAGGTCGCTTTCCACCACGCCGTACTGGTCGTTGAGGATCTTCATGACGTTGAGCTTGAAGAGCTGGTCGCCGCTCTCGGCCCCGGGCAGAGGCAGGCTGCCGGCCAGGATGTTCAGGTCCTCCCCGGTGAAGGCCTGGCCCAGGGTCTTCTGCATCTGGTCCCGGCCCAGGTGGGGCAGGATGTCGGTGATGGTGAACTGGGGATCGCCCTCCTTCTCCCCCACGCAGACGGTGATCTCGCTGCCGTCCCGCTTGACGATGGTGCCGTGCATGGACAGGGGGATGGCGGTCCACTGGTACTTTTTGATGCCGCCGTAGTAGTGGGTCTTCAGCAGGGCCAGCTCGCCGGCCTCATACAGGGGGATGGGCTTGAGGTCCACCCGGGGATTGTCCACGTGGGCGGCGGCGATGCGCACGCCCTGGGACGCGCCCTGCTTGCCGATGACGGCGAGACAGATGGACTTGCCCCGGTTGTTGTAGTAGACCTTCTCCCCCGCGGCATAGCGGTGGCCGGGCTGGAAGGGCACGAAGCCGGCTTCCTCCGCGGCGCGGACGGCGTAGGCGACGCTCTCCCGCTCGGTCTTGGCCTGGTTGAGGAAGTCCTTATAGCCCTCGGCGAACTTGCTCGCCCGGGTCATCTCCCGGGCGCTGGTCTTCTGCGCGCCGTGGGTGCGGTCGTTGAGCAGCTGCTTGGACAGGGCTTTCACGTCCACTTTGTCGTTGGTCTTCTTTGGCATACGGTTTCCTCCTTGTATTTGACGGGCCCGGGGACGCCGGGCCGGAATGGCACGGTTCTTTTATACCGCCGGACGGGAAAAATGTCAAGTGTTTTGTGGGGCGGGGGTCAGGGGCGGTCCGGCTGGGAAAAGTAGAGCCTGTTGTACTGCGCCGCGCTGCGCTGGACCCGGAGGACATACGCCCGGGTCTCGGGAAAGGGGATCTCCGCCAGCACGGCGCCGTCGGCGGAGCAGGCGGGGTCCTGGAGCCACAGGGCCACGTTGCCCATGCCGGCGTTGTAGGCGGCCAGGGCCTCCCGCTCCCCGCCGAATTCATCCAGCAGCAGGCGCAGCAGGGCACAGCCGCAGTGGATGTTGTCCCGGACGTCCAGGGGGTCGGCGCCGCCGTTTTCCGGGGGCGACAGGGACACCATCCACTCGAAGGTGCGGTCGGTGAGCTGCATGAGGCCCCGGGCCCCGGCATGGGACACCGCAGCGGCATCGAAGCCGCTCTCGCAGCGGATCACCCCGTAGACCAGGGCGGGATCCAGGGAGAACTCGGCGGCCTCTGCCTCCACGATCTCCCCGTACCGGCGGGGATAGAGGAGCTCCATCCCCCGGCGCAGGAGAAAGGGCGCGGCCAGGGCGATGAGGAGGAGCAGGGCCGCCAGCACCCACCAGCCGGTGCGGCGTCTGGAGGCGGCAGCGCGGGGGGTCATCGGCGGGCCTCCAGTTCCCGGCGGAGGACGGCGGCGAAGGCCAGCCCCTGGGCGGCCAGGTCGTCTCCGGGGCCGTTTTCCAGCACCGCGTCCGCCCGGTCCCGGTAGAAGGACTCAGGCGGCTGGGCGGCCAGCCGGCGGCGGGCTTCCGCCTCCGAAAGGCCGTCCCGGGCGCAGATGCGGGCCAGGCGGTCCGCCTCCGGAGCGGTGACCACCACCACCCGGGCGCAGCGGGCATCCAGGCCGGACTCGAACAGGGTGGGGGCGTCTAGGGCCACCAGGTCCGCCCCGGCGGCAAAGGCCCGCTCCAGCTCCCGGTCCAGGGCAGCAAGGATCTTGGGGAAGACGATGGATTCCAGGAGGCGCTTGGGCTCCGGCGCGGCAAAGGCCCGCTGGGCCAGCAGCCGGCGGTCCAGCACGCCATTCGGGGCAATGTCCGCCCCGAAGGCCGCCATGAGCCGTGCAACGCAGTCCGCGTCGTAGACCTCCGGGCGGCGGGTCAGGGCGTCGCAGTCCACCACCTGCCAGCCGGAACGGGCCCAGGCGGCGGCCAGGGTGGATTTTCCCGCCCCGGAGGGACCGGTGAGCCCCACCAGCAGCCGCCCGGTGGGATTTTTCACCGAGAAGCCTGCGGTGCGCAGGATGCGGTTGAACACCGCCAGCCCCACTCCCCGCTTGGCGGGCAGATGGGCCAGGATCGGGGCTTCCCCTGCTTCGTCCAGGCGGTAGAGGGCGGCAAACAGGCCCCGGGCCTGCTCCTCCGGGCGGTAGCGGCCGCCGTAGGATACGGCAGGCACCGTGAGCAGGGGCAGGTCCTCCGTGAAGCAGAGGGCCCGGACGCCAGGCTGACGGTTGACATACGCGGCATAGTCCGCCGGGGAGGCGTCCACCAGGGTCACCGGGGCCCGGGGGGCGTAGTGGCGGTACTTCATGCCCGGAGAGGCCGGGGCAGTGCCGGGGGCCAGCGGGGCCTCCACGGCGGGGTCCAGCTCCACGTCACCTAGGACGGCCCGCAGCTGCTCCAGGGTGACGCCGCCGGGGCGCAGCACCCGGGGCACGGGACCCACCAGGGACAGCACGGTGGACTCCACCCCCACGCCGCAGTCGCCGCCGTCCAACAGGGCGTCCACCTTGCCGGTGAGATCCGCCCGGACGTGGGCAAAACGGGTGGGGCTGGGGCGGCCGGAGGGGTTGGCGGAGGGGGCGGCCAGGGGGGTGCCGGCGGCGCGGATCACCGCCTGGGCGGCGGGATGGGCCGGGAACCGCACGGACACCGTGGGCAGGCCGGCGCTGGTGGCGGCGGGGACCCGCTCTGACCGGGGGAGGATGACGGTGAGGGGGCCGGGCCAGAAGGCCTCGGCCAGGCGCAGGGCGGCGGGGGGCAGTTGGGTGACCAGGGGGGCCCACTGCTCCAGCGCGCAGATGTGGACGATCAGGGGGTTGTCGTGGGGGCGGCCCTTGGCGGCGAAGATCTTCTCCACGGCGGCGGGGTCCAGGGCGTTGGCCGCCAGGCCGTAGACCGTCTCGGTGGGGATGGCGACCAGACCGCCGGAGGACAGGATCGCCCCGGCGGTCTGGATATCTTCCGGACGGGATGCGTCTAGGAACAGGGTCTGCATGGCTTCACTCCTGACTTTCCAGCTGCGCGGCCCGGTCCGCCGCGATGAGCGGATCGATGAGCTGGTCCAGCGCGCCGGAGAGGATCTCTTCCAGCTTGTAGAGGGTCAGTCCGATGCGGTGATCCGTCACCCGGGACTGGGGGAAATTGTAGGTGCGGATGCGCTGGGACCGGTCGCCGCTGCCCACCTGGCTGCGGCGGTCCTGGGCTTCCTTTTCGTGGGCCTTTTCCTGCTCAGCGGCCAGCAGCCGGGCCCGCAGGACCTTCATGGCCTTGTCCTTGTTCTTGTACTGGCTGCGCTCGTCCTGGCATTCCACCACGGTGCCCGTGGGCAGGTGGGTGATGCGGATGGCGGAGGAGGTCTTGTTGATGTGCTGGCCCCCGGCGCCGGAGGAACGGAAGGTGTCGATCTGCAGGTCCTTGGGGTCGATGTCCACCTCCACGTCCTCCGCCTCGGGCAGAACAGCCACGGTGGCGGCGGAGGTGTGGATGCGGCCCTGGGTCTCGGTCTCCGGCACGCGCTGCACCCGGTGGACGCCGCTTTCGTACTTGAGGCGGGAATAGGCCCCCGCGCCGTCCACCAGGAAGCTGACCTCCTTGAAGCCACCCAGCTCGGTCTCATTGAGGTTGACGATCTCCGTCCGCCAGCCCCGGGACTCGGCATATGCCTGGTACATGCGGTAGAGGTCATAGGCGAAGAGGGCGGCCTCCTCCCCGCCGGTGCCGCCGCGGATCTCCACCACCACGTTCTTTTCGTCGTTGGGGTCCTTGGGCAGCAGCAGGAGCTTGAGCTCCTCCGCCCCGGCGGCCAGGCGTTCCTCCTGGATGCGGATCTCCTCCTGGGCCATCTCCCGGAAGGCCCGGTCCTGGGACTCGGTGAGGAGCTCCCGGGCGTCCTGCAGCTCCGCCTCGGCCCGGCGGTAGGCCCGATAGGCCGCCACGATAGGCTCCAGCTCGCTGCGCTCCTTCATCAGGGCGGCAAAAAGCTCCCGATCCCCCGCAGTGGCGGGATCGTAGAGCTTTTGATCCAGTTCTTCCAATCGCTTGACAAAAACGTCCAAATGTTCAAACATAGCGGCTGCACGCCCTCCTGCCTTCAGTCACTCCGGGGCAAAGGGCGTGGGACCTCGCCGCTTTCCGCCGGGGGGTCCTCCTGCCGGAGGATCTTCCGGATATTGCGCTCACACTTGAGCCGGGGGAGCATGATCTCCCGGCCGCATTTGAGGCAGCGGATCTTAAAATCCATGCCCACCCGCAGCACGGCGAATTCCACGCACCCGCAGGGATGGGGCTTCTTCATGCGCAGCACGTCGCCTACGCGCACATCCATGGGGAAGACCTCCTATTCGGTGGGGGAGGCGCCGTCCCCGCCGGCCGAGCCGGACAGGGTGCTCTCCGCAGGCGCCGCCTGCATGGTGAGGGTCACGGCGTAGCTGCCCACCACCCAGCAGGAATCCTCCACGCCGGGCAGCAGCTGCACTGTGGCGGGCACCCGCAGCAGGCCCGTCTGGCCAACGTAGCTGGCAAGATCCACCCGCACGGAAATGGCGCTCTCCGCGGTGAAGCGGGTCATCACCGCCTGGGGCCCGATGACCATGACCGGCAGGCCCTCGCTCTCAGCCACAGCGCTCATCCCCGCAGGGACGTTCACGATGCCAATCTGGTCGGCGGACAGGGTGACCTTCTGCTGGGTGTAGCCGTTGAGGTTGATCTTCACGGTGGCCTGGCTGACGGTGTTCTCCCCCGCCGCGCCGATGTTCCGCACGCCCAGCGGCAGGGGGATGTCCACGGTGTATTCGGTGGGATTGTTCACGTCCAGCTGGGCAAAGTCGATGGGGGTGTCCAGCTCGATGGCATCCAGGGTGTCCAGCACGTCCTGAGCACCGGCCACGGTGATGGAGGCAGGGGTGACCTCCACCCGGTTGTCCGGGAAGGCGGCGGGCCGGTGGAGCAGGTTGCCGGGCAGGAGGTTCACGGTCTTGGTGGGCAGCACCGGCACGGTGACTTCTACATGGGAGACGCTGACCTCCAGATACAGGCTGGAAGCGGTCTTCGTCAGGTCGATGGGCTGGTTGTCCTGGTCATAGAGCACCACGTTCCCCAGGAAGGTGGTGTCCTCCTGCAGGGGATCGCCCAAAGTGGCCTGGACCGCCGCACGGCTGACCTTGCCCACAGAGGAGGCCGGGCCGGACACGGTGACGGTGGTCTCCGACAGGGCGGCGGTGTCCGCGAAGAAGCCGCTTTTGACGCTGTAATTGATCTCCGAGGGATCCAAGGGCAGGATGACCTCCCGATAGCGGTCGTAGACCAGGGTGACCTCCTGGGGATTGACGGAGACGATGGAATAGTCGGAGATGGAGGAATTCTTTCGGGCGTTCACCGGCACGGTGGCCCGCTGGACGGTGTTCTCCGTGAGCTTGGTGGAGACGGGGTCCAGGGTGGCGGAGACGTAGAAGTCGTCGCCCTTGAGGCGGTTGGTGATCAGGGGGCTGCCGGACACCTCCAGGTCGGCGGTGGTAAAGGCCTGGTCAAAGACCCGGAGCCCCTCGCCCTCCGCCGCGGCGGAGAACTGGATGTTGATGGGGACGTCGGCGATGAGCCGGGTGCCCTCGCTGTTGCTGGAGGCCATCACGAACCAGGCGATCAGCGCCGCCAGGAAGGAGAGGATGAACACGAAGGAATTGTGGTACAGCAGGCCGCTGAGGCCGCCGGGCCTGCGCTGCTGCTCGCCGACGGAAGGATCGTTGCGTTTTTCGCCGTTCACGGTCAGCCCTCCTTTCGCCTGCCCCAGTTTTTGAACAGGCCCTTGCCCCGCTCGACGGGCTCTCCGATGAGCAGCCGTTCCAGCTCCGTCTGCAGGGAGACGCGGTTGTAATCCCGGGTCAGATGCCCGGCCAGAGCGATGGACACCTGGGCGGTCTCCTCGCTGACCACCACCACCACCGCGTCGGAATTTTCACTCATGCCCAGGGCGGCCCGGTGGCGGGTGCCCAGCTCGGCATCCACGAAAGTGTTGGAGGTCAGGGGCAAAATGCACCCGGCCGCCCAGACCCGGCCGTCCCGGATGATCATGGCGCCGTCGTGCAGGGGCGCCTTGTTGAAGAAGATGTTGGCGATGAGCTGGGCGGCGGGGTCGGACTCCACCACGGTGCCGGTGTCGGCAATCTCCCCCAGCTTGGTCTCCCGCTCGAAGACGATCAGCGCACCCATGCGCAGCTGCTGCAGCAGGGTCACCGCCTCCACCACGCCGTCGATGGCCCGGTGCAGCTCGGCGGTGCGGCCGGAATCCCGGTCCTTGAGGCCGGCCAGGCTGGCCACGGAGGAACCCACTTTGTTGCGGCCGATCTGCTCCAGGGCCTTGCGGATCTCCGGCTGGAACAGGATCACCACCACGATCAGGGCGAACTGGAAGAACGAACGCAGGATGCCGCCCAGCATGATCAGGTCGAGATTGTAGGAGACCAGGAACAGGACCGCGAGCAGGAGAATGCCCTTGACCAGCTGCACCGCCCGGGTCTCCCGGATCAGCTTGATGACGCCGTAGAGCAGGAAGGTGACGATGAGCACGTCCACGGCGTCCTTCAGAGAGAAGGTGCGAGCCACATTGAGGAAATTCTGCCAGAGCTGTCCCAGATTGTTGATCACAGAATTCACGTCCGGCGCTCCTTTCTGACTTCCAAGGGTAGATTTCTGGCCATTACTACGTTTATTTTACCACACTCTTTCGGCAAAGGAAAGAGAAAATCGCAGGGAAATCCAATTTTTCCGGGAAAAAAGTTCCCGCAGTGGGCCGAAAAGGGTCCCTCTGGGCGCAAAAAGAGGGCCCGGTGGGACGTTGGGTCCCGCCCGAGCCCTTCCTGAGGCAGTCGTTCAGCGGCGATGCTGGGCGGACAGTTCCCGCACCCACCGGGCAAAGGTATCCAGCTGCTCCCGGGTGGTGAACGGCCCCGGAGAGACCCGTACTGCGCCGTGTTCGGTGCCCAGCTTGCGGTGGGCCATGGGCGCGCAGTGCAGGCCGCAGCGCACCGCCGCGCCCCGGGCGGCCAGGGCAGCGCCCACGGCCTCGCTCTCCAGGCCCTGGAGGTTGAAAGCCAGCACGGGGACGAAATCCGGCGGGACAGGACTGGCCGTGCAGAGCTTCACCCCGGGGATCTGTTCCAGCTGCCGGTAGAGCCGGTCGGCCTTGCGGGCTTCCTCCTGCCAGAGCGTCTCCGGGCCCCGCCGGGCGACGAACCGCAGCCCTTCCCGCAAGGCCAGGATGCCGGGGACGTTCAGGGTGCCGCTCTCGTAGCGCTCGGGGGGATCCTCCGGCTGGGTGAGGCGGGCGGACTGGGTGCCCGTTCCGCCCTCGATGAGCGTGTCCAGGGGGGCCTCAGGGTCCCGGAGAAGCAGCAGGCCGGTGCCCATGAGGCCGAACAGGGCCTTGTGTCCCGGGCAGCAGAGATAGTCGATGCCGCTTTCCGTGAGGTCGATGGGGATGAGGCCGGCGCTTTGGGCAGCGTCCACGCAGAGCTTGACCCCATAGGCGTGGCACAAAGCGGCGATCCGCTCCACCGGCACCCGGATGCCGCACACATTGGAGGCCTGGGTGCACACAACCAGCCGGGTGTTGGGGCCCAGGGCCCGGCGAAAGGCCTCCAGGGTGGCGTCGCTGTCCCCCGGAGTGACGGCCGCCACGGAGACCGTGACGCCTCGGGCCCGCAGGGCCTCCAGGGGGCGCATGACGGCGTTGTGCTCCAGGTCCGTCACCACCACGTGATCGCCGGGGCGGAGCACGCCCTTGAGCACCATGTTGAGGGACTGGGTGCAGCTGGGGGTGAACACCACGCACTGGGGGCCCTTTGCGCCGAAAAATTCCGCCGCTGCCCGGCGGCAGTCGTACACAGCACGGGCCGTGTCCATGCTCATCGCGTAGCCGCTGCGGCCCGGATTGGCCCCGTATCGGGTCATGGCCCGGACCACGGCGGCCCGGACGGCCGGGGGCTTGGGGTACGTGGTGGCACTGTTGTCCAGATAGATCACGGCCGCTCCCCCTCCTCCTCGATCCCCAGCACGCGGATCCCGCCTTCCTCCAGGACCTGGGCGGCAGCCGCCCCGGGAGGCGGCACCGTCAGGGCATAGCCGCACCCGGTCCGGGAGGTTCTGGGCACGCGGAGCACCGAACCGGCAATGCCCCGCTGGGACAGAAGCTCCCGGCCCGCCAAGGCGTGGGTCACCGAACCCACCAAAAGCAAGGATTTCTCCATTTCGATCACCTCTCATGACAGGTCGAGCGGATCGGCAGGATCCGCCCGTTCCCTCCATGATATGCGCAAAATCGTCATGGGACACTGGGGCAGCGGAGAGCCCGGGCTCCGCCGTCCCGCAGCCCGGCCCCGGGCCGGGCGCTTTTTGCCCCAGGCAAAAAGCCAGGCGATGCGCTTGGCGCATCGCCTGGCGGGACGGCGGGGCCGGAAGACCCCGCACCGTTTCTGAAAAGCAAACAGGAGGCCCCAGGGACCGGCTCACACCGGCACCATCAGGCACACCGCCGTGGCGGAGATGCCCTCTCCGGCGCCGGTAAAGCCCAGGCCCTCCTCCGTAGTGGCCTTGACACTGACCTGCTCCGGCGGGACCGCACAGACCTGGGCGATCTTCTGCCGCATGGCCCCGATGTAGGGCGCCAGCTTGGGCCGCTGGGCCACCACGGTGACGTCCAGGTTGCCCACCCGCCAGCCGTTTTGGGCCGCCAGCTCAATGACCCTGCCGAACAGAACGAGACTGTCCGCGCCCTCGTACTGGGGATCGGTATCCGGGAACAGGTGCCCGATGTCTCCCAGGGCCAGCGCCCCCAGCACGGCGTCCGCAGCGGCGTGGAGCAGCACATCTGCGTCAGAATGGCCCAAAAGGCCCTTGTCCCAGGGGATCTCCACCCCGCCCAGGATCAACTTGCGGCCCGGCACCAGCCGGTGCACGTCATAGCCGTGTCCGATGCGCATGGCTCGCTGCCCCCCTTCCCCCGCCAGAGCCCGGATCATCGCTAAGTCCTCCGGCGTGGTCAATTTCAGATTGCGGTACTCCCCGGCGGTGAGCTTGACCTTCCCCCCCGCCGCCTCGATGAGGCCGCAGTCGTCGGTGTAGGTCCTGCCCTCCTGCCGGGCCTTTTCCAGGGCATAGAGGTACAGGTCCCGCTTAAAGGCCTGGGGCGTCTGCACGTTAAAAAGCCGGCTGCGGTCCAGGGGCGCCTCCGCGAAAGCGCCCCCCAGCTTACAGGTGTCCTTGGCAGGGACCGCCGCCGTGGCAGCCCCGTGCTCCAGGGCATCCCGGCAGACCCGGTCGAAGAGCGCCGGACTGGCCAGGGGCCGGGCGCCGTCGTGGACCAGCACATAGGAGACTCGGTCCGAAAGCGCCGCAGCGCCCTTTTCCACGGATTCCTGCCGGGTGGCGCCGCCGGTGACCACCCGGACCGGGACCGGGCAGTCTGCGGTCACAGCGGCCGCAGCAGGGAGATCTTCTGCACGGACCACCAGGACGATCTCACACACATAGCCGCAGGCGGCCATCGCCTCCAAACTCCACCACAGCACCGGCTTGCCGGCCAGGGGCAGCAGCACCTTGGGGCCTGTCCCGCCCATACGGGTGGAGCTCCCCGCCGCCACCAGGATCCCGCCAAAGTTTTTTTCCATGTCTCCACGCCCTTTCCTCTTCCAAGGATAGCACAAATTCCCCCATTTTTCCACCCCGGGTTTGTAAGTTTTTTTGCGTTGCGCTTTTGCAGGACATGTGGTATTATATTTATGCTGTCATGCAAAAATTTTTATTTAATCGACGTTGAGATGGGAGAAAGAACACACTATGGATATCTTCTCGGTGTTCACGCTGGTTGGCGGCCTGGCCTTTTTCCTCTATGGCATGAACGTCATGTCCTCTGGATTGGAAAAAATGGTGGGCGGCAAGCTGGAGCGGGTGCTGGGCGCCATGACCTCCAATATCTTCAAGAGCATGGCCCTGGGGGCGGCGGTGACGGTGGCCATCCAGTCGTCCTCCGCCATGACGGTCATGCTGGTGGGCCTGGTCAACTCCGGCGTGATGGAATTCAGCCAGACCATCGGGGTGATCATGGGCTCCAACATCGGCACCACGCTGACCCCGTGGATCCTGTCCGCCGCAGGGATCCAAAGTGACAACTTCTTCCTGCGCCTGCTCAAGCCGGAGTCCTTCTCCCCGCTGATGGCCATGGTGGGCGTCGTGTTGGTGATGAGCTCCAAGACCGGCAAAAAGCGGGATGCCGGGACGATCCTGGTGGGCTTTTCCGTGCTGATGACCGGCATGACGCTGATGAGCGGGGCCGTGGAGCCCCTGGCGGACATGCCCGCCTTCCGGGATGTGCTGCTGCTGTTCAAAAATCCCCTGCTGGGCGTGCTGCTGGGCGCGGTAGTCACCGGCGTGATCCAAAGCTCGGCGGCCTCGGTGGGCATTTTGCAGTCCCTGTCCATGACCGGCTCCATCACCTACGGGATGGCGGCCCCCATCATCATGGGCCAGAACATCGGTACCTGCGTCACCGCCCTCATCGCCAGCTTCGGGACCAACAAAAACGCCAAACGGGTGGCGGTGGTGCACATCTACACCAAGGTCATCGGCACGGTGGTCTGCCTGTCCCTGTTCTACGCCCTGGACGGCATCTTCCAGTTCACCTTTACCGATGCGCCCATCAATGCGGTGGGGATCGCCGCCGTGCACAGCCTGTTCAACATCTTCAACACCTTCCTGCTGCTGCCCTTCACCAAACAGCTGGAAAAGCTGGCCAAGATCACAGTTCGGGAAAAGAGCACCGAACAGGTGCTGCTGGACGAGCGCCTGCTGTTCTCCCCCGGGCTGGCCATTTCGGAGAGCCGGAAGCTGGCCAACCGCATGGCCCGGCTGGCCCAGCAGTCTGTGGCCACGGCTACGGAGATCCTGGTAGACTACGACGAGAAAAAAGCCCGGCAGATCGAAGAGAACGAGGAAGAGATTGACCTGTTCGAGGACAAGCTGGGCACCTATCTGGTGAAGGTCGCCAGCCGCAGCCTGTCTCCGGGGGATTCCAACCAGCTCTCGGAGCTGCTCCACGCCATCGGGGACTTTGAACGCATCGGCGACCACGGCGTCAACCTGCTGCGGGTGGCCCAGGAGATCCACGACAAGGAGCTGAGCTTTTCCGCCGAGGCCCAGGCCGAGGTCCAGGTCATCACCCGGGCCGTGCTGGACATTCTCGACCGCACGGTGCGGTCCTTCTCGGACAGCGACGTGTCCGCCGCCAAGCACGTGGAGCCCCTGGAGCAGGTGATCGACGAGCTGTACAACGACATGAAATCCCGGCATGTGGTCCGCCTGCGGGAGGGCCGGTGCACCATCGAGCTGGGCTTCATCCTCTCGGACCTGCTCACCAACTACGCCCGCATCTCGGACCACTGCTCCAACATCGCGGTGGCGGTGATCCAGAACAAGGGCAGCGACAAGCAGACCCACGGCTACTTAAACGAGGTGAAGACCGGCGGCAGCGACGAGTTCAATCTGGCGTTCCAGCTGTTTGAGGAGCAGTACGCCCTGCCCTCTGCGGCATCGGAAGATCAGCTTTCCCTGTTCGACACCCCGTAACGCTGCGACCGGCAAAACCCATCGGCCGGCGGATTCCCGCCGTTTGAAAGAAACAACTGCCGCCCGGACAGGTGGTCGAGAGACCCGCTGCCCGGGCGGCTTTTCGTTCACTTGTGGTTTCCGATGCAAAAACGCTCTGGCGAGGCTGACCCCGTCCAGAGCGTTTGAATGATCCGGCATTCACCCGGTCAGGTCCGCCCCCGCCCCAGCCACAGGGCTCGGGAGGCATTGAGCACGGCCAGGATCAACACACCCACGTCGGCGAAGACAGCCGCCCACATGGTGGAATAGCCCAGCGCGCTGAGGAGCAGCACCGCAGCCTTCACCCCCAGGGCAAAGCCGATGTTCTCCCGGACGATGCGCAGCGTCCCTTTCGAGATCTCCATGGCCAGCGCCAGCTTAGAGGGCTTGTCGTCCATGAGCACCACGTCCGCCGCCTCGATGGCCGCATCGGAGCCCAGGGCCCCCATGGCGATGCCCACATCCGCCCGGGAGAGCACCGGCGCGTCGTTGATGCCGTCCCCCACAAAGGCCAGCCGGGCCTTCGGACCGCAGCTGCGCAGCAGGTCCTCCACTCGGTCCACCTTGTCGCCGGGCAGCAGGCCGGCATACACGGTATCCAATCCCAGCTCCCGGCCTACGGCCTGGGCCGCCTGGGGCGTATCGCCGGTGAGCATCACCGTCTGCCGCACGCCCTGGGCCTTCAGCGCGGCCAGGGCTTCTCGGGCGTCGGGCTTCACCCGGTCGGAGATCACCGCATACCCCAGATACCGTCCCGCCAGGGCCGCATGGACCACGGTGCCCGCCGCTTCCACGGGGGCACAGGGCACCCCCGCTTTCTCCAGCAGGCGGCGGCTGCCCACCAGGACCGTCTTTCCGTCGATCCGTGCCCGCACCCCCTTGCCGGAGATCTCCTCCACTCCGCTCAAGCGGGCAGGGTCCCCGGCGCTGCCCCAGGCCTCTTGCAGAGACCGGGCGATGGGGTGGTCGCTGAAGTGCTCCGCCAGGGCCGCCGTCTCCAGCAGCTCTTCCCGGGTCACGCCGGATGCCGGGCACACCTGGGTCACAGAGAAATCCCCCTGGGTCAGGGTGCCGGTCTTATCGAACACCACCGTGCGGGTCTGGGCAAGCATCTCCAAAAAGCTGCCGCCCTTCACCAGGATCCCCGCCCGGGAGGCCCCGCCGATGCCGCCGAAAAAGCTCAGGGGCACCGACACCACCAGCGCACAGGGACAGGAGACCACCAGGAACATCAGCGCCCGGTGGATCCAGCCCGCCCAGCCGCCCCACACCAGCGACGGCACCACTGCGATCAGCACCGCCCCCAGCACCACGGCGGGGGTGTACACCCGGGCGAACCGGGTGATGAAGTTTTCCAGCCGCGCCTTTTTCGCGCCGGAGTTCTCCACCAGCTCCAGGATCTTGGCTACGGTGGACTGGCCGAATTCCTTTTCCACCCGCACCGTCAGCAGCCCGGAAAGATTCAGGCACCCGCTGGAGATCCCGTCGCCCGCCGCCACCCGCCGGGGCATGGATTCCCCTGTGAGAGCGGAGGTGTCCAGCGTGGAGCTCCCCTCGACCACCGTGCCGTCCAGAGGGACCTTTTCCCCCGGTTTCACCACGATCTCCTCCCCGATGGCCACTTCTTCCGGGTCGACCTGTACCAGCGCGCCCTCCCGGATCACACGGGCGTAGTCGGGCCGGATGTCCATCAGCTGGGTGATGGACCGCCGGGACTTGCCCACCGCATAGCCCTGGAAAAACTCGCCCACCTGGTAGAACAGCATGACGAACACCGCCTCCGGGTATTCGCCCTGGCCGAAAAACCCCGTTCCAAAAGCACCCACCGTGGCCAGCGCCATGAGGAAATTCTCATCGAAGATCTGTCCGTGGGCGATATTCCGCACCGCCTTCCACAGCACATCCCAGCCGATCACGCCATAGGCCGGCAGGAACAGCAGAAACTGCCACGGCCCGTCATAGGGGATCAGCACCGCTGCCACCAGCAGTCCTGCACTGATCCCAATGCGCCAAAGCATCTTGCGCTGCCGCTTCGTCATGCACCCCATCCCCCTTTTGCGCCCGTCTCGTTACAGCACCACCTGGCAGTCGGGCTCCACCCGACGGATGGTCTTCACCACCTGCTTCATCACATCGTCGAACCGGCCGTCTTCCGCGTCGATGGTCATCCGCTGTGCAATGAAGCTGACCGTCACATCGTTGACGCCCTCCAGCTTGCGGATGGCGTCCTCCATCTTCCGTGCGCAGTTTGCGCAGTCCAGATCCACCAGATCAAACCGTTTTTTCATGATCAAAACCCTCCTGAAGTTGTTTATTCGTTCACGTGGTCCATGCCCTGGCCCAGGATCATCCGCACATGGTCGTCTGCCAGAGAATAGAACACGGTCTTGCCGTCCCGCCGGTACTTCACCAGCTTGCTTTTTTTCAGCACCTGCAGCTGGTGCGAAATGGCCGACTGGGTCATCCCCAGCAGCTGGGCGATATCGCACACGCACATTTCCGCCTCGAACAGCACGTACAGGATCTTGATCCGGGTGGAGTCGCCGAAGATCTTGAACAGCTCCGCCAGGTCGAACAGCTGCTCCTCCGGGGGCATCACGCCATGGACCCGCTCCACGATGTCCTGATGCACGAACAGGTACGCGCAGTGGGGGGCTTCCTTGGAGACCGGCATGAAACATCATCCTTTCATATGAATTATCGTTCATTCGTTCACCTCTAGTATATGCCGGCTCTTTCCCTTTGTCAACCCCTTATTTCAAATTTTTTGACCATTTCTGTAAAAAAACAAAAAACAGGGGCGAAGCCGCCTGGCTTCGCCCCCGCAGTTCGAGCTTATTCCGCTTCCACGATCTGTTGGATGAAATTCCGCAGCAGGGTCGCCACTTCGCTGCGTTTGGCCTGTCCGGTGGGATTCAGCAACCCCTTGTCCGTGCCCTTCAGGATCTCCTCCCCCACGATCCACCGCATGGCCTCTCCGTGGTATTTAGAGACAGACGCATGGTCGGGGAAGGCGCTCAGGTCGCCCTGGGCGGTCTGCTCGCCCTTGCAGTATTTTGCGTAGTTATAGAGGATCTGCGCCAGCTGCTCCCGGGTGACGGGATCATCCGGCCCAAACCTGCCGTTGCCGTATCCCTGGACGATATCGTGCTCCGCCGCCCATTCGATGCCGCCCTCCCGGGTGTACCACTTGTCGGCGGCCAGGTCGGTGAATACGCTGTCCTGGGTCCGCTGGGGGCTGCCCTCCAGCCGGTAGAGGATGCTCACGATCTCCGCCCGGGTGGTGGTCTTGTCCGGCGCGAACAGGTCGTTCCCAACGCCGGCCATCAGCTCCCGCTCATAGACGAACTCCACCGCGTTCCGATACCAGCTGTCCTCCGCCACGTCGGTAAAGGGCAGCGGCTCAGTCCCGCCGGAGATCACCGGCACCACGGGGGTGAGCTGCTGTTCGGCCTCCCAGTCCTTCACGGCCTGGGGCACAAAGCTCACGTTCACCACGGCCCCGCTGTCGCCCACCTGGTCATACGCCACGGTAAAGCGCCCGTCCTCAGTGGCCACCGGGCTGCCGTTGATGGACACCATATCCAGGGCAAAGCCCTCGTCCGGCTTCACGGTAAAGGTCTCCCGGCCGCCCTTCTGCAGCTGGAAAATCCCCCGCTCGCCCACGGCGGGCGTGTGCCCCAACAGCACCATGCCGTTGCCGTCGGTATGGATCACCAACGAACGGGCGTTGCCCGAACCGGCCGCCGGGCTGTCGGGGTCCAGTGCCACGATCTCAAAGGGCGAGAAGCTGTTGCACAGCACCACCAGACCGTAGGGCGTCACCGCCACGGGGATCTCCTCCACGCTGATGATGTCCCCGTTGTCGTTGCGGGTAAAGTGATACGCCTTGAACACCACGTTGCTGTCGGCGGTATATCCCCCGGGGAAGCCCACCTGCAGCCGCAGGGATTGCCCGTCGTTGATGACCACCTTGCAGCACAGCCGGGTGAAGTTGATCTCATACAGGGACCGGCCGCCCTCCGCGATGTCGCTGGGATCGATGCCGTACCGGTCCTCCAGGGTGTCGGTGATCTCCTGGCTGCGCAGGCGGTCGTCGCTGAGGTCCTCCACCACCAGCGCCAGCCGGCCGTTGTACCGGTGGCCGTTGAGCTCCTGCTGCAGGTCCTCCAGGCTCTGTCGGCTGCCGTCCACGCCTTCCACCGAGAGCCGGCTCAGATCCAGGTCGTCCGGGTTATCCAGCAGGTTGGGCTGTCCCCACAGGTTCCAGTCGATGCCCTGGGACCGGTAGCAGCACACGCAGCTGGGGGTGGTGGCCACAAAGCTGATGCTGTTGGCCACCTTGCCGGACTGTTTGCCCACCAGGCCCTGCACGTCAAAGACATACTGGATCATGTCGTCCGCCCAGGCCTCGCTGGCCTTAAAGGTGAACTCCACCCCGTTGATGGGGCAGGTCTCCGGCGAGTGCTGGTGCAGCTCGGGACAGTCATACAGCCACGTCACCTGGCTGAAGGTGTGGTCGCCCCGCAGCACATGGGGCACCGCGCTCTTGTAGTCGTCAAAGTCCATCTCGTACCAGCTCTCCGCCAGAGAAGGCTCCGCCGCCGCCATCTTTTTGTAGATGGCCAGCAGCTCCTCCGGGGTCTGCTCGTCCTCCGGCGGGTAGTTGAGCCGCTCCAGCAGCTGGGCGTCTCCTTCGTCCTCGCCCACCTTGGCCCGCACCAGGTCGTCGGTGAACTCCACCCGGGCGCGATACTCCGTGGTGGTGCTGATGTTCCCCGTGGCCGCCGGGTACTGGGTCTTCACATAGGGCGCCGGCTCATAGTCGGTCTTGTGGGGGTTGTAAATGGCCCCCGTCTCGGCGATGATATCGCTGCCGTCCCCGTGGTAGTAGAAGGCTCCGTCCAACACCTCCCACCGGTCGGTGTAATCCCGGGGCGGCAGGGTGGTGATGGCGAACTCCACATAGTCGTCGTCCAGGGTCATCACAGTCTCCGTGTCGGTGTCGTGGAAGATCCCCGCCTCCACCGGCTTGCCCTGGGCGTACAGGCCCGCCTCCACATAGTTCCAGTCGGCAAAGTGGATCACCCCGTTGGCGCCGTAGTTGCAGATACGGTCCAGCAGGTAATAGCCCTGCTCCGCCGCCTTATGGGTGCCCATGCCCAGATAGCTCACCCGGAACTTGCCCTGGGTCAGCCCTTCCATCTCCGTTTCCTCCACGGTGACGTTCAGCCCGTCGATGCTGCTGAGCTGCTGCCCCCAGGCAAAGGACTTGGGGCTGATGACCGGATAGGTGAACTCCATGCCGTCGCTGGAGACCTGCCCGGAGGGCTCCCAGTGCTGCCCGGTGACGTCCCGGCCCACCAGCAGATACGTCTGGTTCTCGCCGCCGTCCCGGCCGTTGACGCCGCTGGTCTTGATGTTCCCGTTCTTGTCCAGGCCCACCGGGTCGTCCCAGGTGGGGTCCACCTCATACCACACGCCGCCGATCTGCACCGCGTTCCACATGTGGGCCTCCGGCTGCCCGCCGGAGGACTGGATCCCGTGGATCAGCACGCAGGGCACGTCCAGCTCATTCAGCAGGTACTGCAGCGTCCGGGCATAGCCCTCGCACACGCCCTCATGGGTGTGCACGGCGTACAGCGTGCGGATAAATCCCATGTTCCCGGCCTGGCACTGGTCCTCGAACCGATAGCTGATGGCCCGGGTCACGGCGTCGTGTGCCTTGCGCACCAGATACGCCGTCCGCTGCTCCCCGTTGTAGGCAGCCAGCGCCCCGTCGTTCCGAATGTTCTCCAGCATTCCAGCCAGCGTCTCGTTCAGGGCCTGCTCCTTGGCCCGCACATCCGCTTCCCCGGTCAGGCCCTCCACATAATAAGTCGTCCCCCGGCCCGGCCCCAACGAGGCCGTATAGCCGCCTGCGGCCCGCCGGCTGACCCGCAGGCAGAGATACGAGGAATCCAGATAGAACGCCTCGGGGTGCTCCAGGTCAAAGGCGTCCTTGGCTGCGGAGAAATTCCGGGAGAGCTCCCCCGTCCCCTTCACATAATTCACCAGGTCGCCCTGGGTCACCGCTCCGTGCTCCAGCAGATCGTAGCTGCCGGTCCCGGTGCGCAGCAGCCCGCTGGAAAACATCTCCCAGATGGCGTTGTAGATCTTTTTCCCGCCCTCGGTGAGCTGGTCATAGAAATAGTGTGCCCCCGGGTTGGCGCTGCCCACATTGGGGGCGGTCTCCAGCGCCGCAGCCCCCAGCGGCAGTGCGGCCGCCAGCAGGCAGACGCTCAACAGGACACAGATCCATTTTTTCATGTTCCTCACATCCGTCTTCAAAATTCCCACCCGAAACGCCCCGTTCGGCGGCTGCTTCCAGGCACACCCCATTGTAGCATACGTTCCCGGCCCAGTCAACATAATTTTATTTGCTCCCCGCCATATTCTGTGTTTATTTTTTCGGCTTTCCCCATTCTTCCCCCATCGGTTGCGGGCACAGCAAACGGCCGCCCCCGCAGGGACGGCCGTTCCGGTATACAGAAATCAGTTACCGCAGCACGTTTCCGTCAGAATACACGATCAGGTTGCTCAGCACCGTGGCCACCTGCGCCCGGGTGATGGGATCCCGCGGGGACAAATTCAAATACTCGTCGCCCTGGAAGACTGCCCTTCCTACAGCCCAGGTCATGGCATTCTTCGCCCAGGAGGACACCGACCCCCCGTCCTTGAACCAGCCCAGGTCGCCCAGCAGCGTGTCGTCCCAGCCCCGGTACTGCACAAAGTGGTACAGCATCACGCCGAACTCTTCCCGGGTCACGTTCCCGTTGGGATCAAAGATCGTGTCGCTCTTGCCCGCGATGATCCCCACCTTCTTGGCCCAGGTCACGGCCTTGGCATACCACTGGCTCCGCAGCACGTCCTGGAACCCGGAAGTCGCCCCGTACCCGTCGGGGGTCCCGTCCAGGTTGTAGAGGATCTGGGCCGCCATGGCCCGGGAGGTATACCCTCCCGGGGCAAAGGTCCCGTTGCCGTTGCCCTTCATCAGGTCGTGCTTCAGCACGAAGTCCACCCCTTTGTGGTACCACGCACTGGGGTCCTGCAGGCCCCGGAAGGCCTGGGAGGGGCATCCCTCCTCAAAGCCCGTCTGCCCGGGGTCGGTGTCCCCGTCGGGATAGCGGGTCAGCAGATAGTCCGAGGCCTCTACCTCGGCCCGGGTCATCAGCCGGCCCCAGTGGATGGAGCTGTTGTAGTTGCCCTCGGCCAGCACCACCGTCTCGGACCGCTTTTCCAGCACGATCACCGAGTGGGTATCATTGTTGACGCGCAGGATGTCCCCCACCCGCACCTCGTCAAAGCGCACGGGCGTCACCATCCGGGCGGGCAGATACCCAAAGACCTTGTCGCTCAGCAGGAACGCAAACCCCGCGCAGCCGAAGCCGCCGTTGAAAATGCCCCCATGCCACCCGTAATAATCGTCATTGGTCCAGTGTCTTCCTTCGTAGTATTCCCCTTGCATGCTCTTCATGATCTGCGTGGCCTCGGCCTCGCTGGGCAAACCGGCCGCCAGCGCCGCCGGGCAGCAGCCCAGCACCAGCGCCAGCACCAGCAGTACGCTCAAAACTCGTTTCATGTTCATTCCTCCTCCCGTGCGCAAAACCGCACCGTGATCTGTTCCGCCTCGCCTGCGCGGATCCGCAGGGCTTCCGCCCCCCGCACCGCGTCGCCGTCAAAGCGCTGGGCCGTGCCGTCTTTCCAAAGGACCTCCATCTCCCGGACCCGGTCCTTCCCGGGGATCACCGCCTCCCGGGCGTCATAGTGCACCCGGGTGCTCCCCAGCAGCGTGCAGTCCACGCCGTTTTCGTCCACCAGATACCCCGGCAGGGCGGGCTGGGGCGCAAACGCCAGCGTCCCCTGCTCCTCCACAAAGGGCTTTCTGCCGAACATCATCACCTGCCACATCTCCATGAATTCCGCCGTGGAGCCCGACAGCCGGGCCACAAAGCCCTTCCCCCGCAGGCTGGGGTTGGGGTTGGCGGAGGACGCGATGAAACTGGAATTCTCCAGGGGGCTGCGCCCATAGGCCTCCGGCGCCAGGAACGGCACCCCCGCCTCCCGGAACGCCTGGAAGAACGCCTCGTACAGCCCCGCCTTCAGCAGTCCCAGCAGGTATTTGTATTCCATGTGCAGCCAGATGGACTCGTTCTCCAGCCACCCGGGGGTAAAGGCCCGGCAGCGCCCCAGCTCATAGCTGCTCTCCGCCAGAGAGGCGTTGACCTTGAACATGTGCAGCGCCCGGTCATACAGGGGCCCCGCCTCCACCATCCGGTGGAGCTCCTGGGCGGGCAGCGCGCCGCCCGGCATCTTCATGTACCGCACCGCCCCTTCCAGGAACAGCGGCAGCGGGTGTTCCGTCATGGCCTTGGGGGTCACCGTGCACCCTTCTTCCGTGAATTCCGTCACGTCATAGGTGAAATAGCACCCCGGCATCCCGCCGGCATAGGTCCGGGCCCGCTCCACGCCATCAAGCACCAGCGCCTTCCACCGGGCCAGCAGGTCCGCGGCCTCCTGGGCGCCATAGGCCGTCTGTGCCCCCTGGATCCCGCTGTTGATCTGCTCCCGATACGCCTCCTTGGCGGTGCACACCCGGTCCCAATAGGCGAACCGGCTGCACTGCCCGGCCTCCAGGTCGTCCTGGGCCGCCGTCATCCGGGCGATGAGCTCCCCGCACTCGGCGGGCACCCGCACCCCCCGGCCGTACCGCCGCAGGGCTCCCTCCGCGTAGTCCAGCAGCCGCACCAGCTCGCAGCTCTCCGCCACGGAGGACCCCAGCAGTCCCGGCAGGCCGTTCAGGGCGTCGTACCAGCCGGGCTTCCCGGCCTCCATCTCCAGCCCCATGCCCATGGGGTCCAGAGAGGCCGTCTTGTTCATGCACAGCACCACCAGCTTGCTCATCAGGCTGGTGCAGTATTCCGTTCCCTGCCCGTGCTCCGTGGCCACCCAGGTGCGCTGGGTCTCCCGGGGCGTCACCCCGCCGTACTGGCGGATGCCCTTGGCCGTCCGGGTATACCGCTTGCTCCGGGGGTCCGCCGCCGCGTGGGATTCATAATACGTATACGTCTCGTCGTCGAAGAGCAGCGCCTCCTCCCGCTCGGGGAACACCGCCAGATAGCTCTCGATGAGGTCCAGGTTGTAGGTCCAGTGGTCGATCCAGTACCCCTCGCCAAAGGTCACGTTGATGTCGCTCTCCGCCAGCCCCACGGCCTTTTCCAGCACCGCGTCGGCCTGGGGGCAGCCGGTCTCCTCCAGCACCGTGCTCAGCCGCCCGGGGGTAAAGGGCTTTTCCAGCACCGCCCGCACGGCCCCGTTGCCGGGCACCAGCGCGCACACCTCCTCCAGCGCCCCCGGCGCCAGAGAGAACGTGGCCCGCTCGATCACCAGGGGGTTGAACCCGTCCAGCTGGATCAGATCCATGAACAGCTTGATGTTGTGGTCCCCCACAAAGGGAGAGAACAGCGGGTCGCTGCGCCGGTTCTGGTTGATGTCCCGGAAGTTGGCGTTGCCCTGGGAATAGTATTCCGGCAGCATGGTGAAGAAATTGTAGTCCCGCTCGATGTCCCCGTGCTTCCTGGAGTAGACATAGAACACCTGTCCCCCGATGCGGATGGGCGACCCGCCCCGCAGCACGTTGTCCAGGAACGTGGACCGGCAGTAGGCGTCGAACACCGGGTCGGCGGTCCGGGTGGCGATGGGATCGGTGAGGGCCTGGGTCAGCTCCACCGCCCGCCGGTGCTTCTCCTCAAACACCCCGTCCCCGGTGAGCTTCTGGGCGATCTCCCCCACCAGGCCCTTGTTGGCCGCCATGCCATAGGCCTCCCGCAGGATGAGCTTCTCCCCGGGGGCCAGGGTCTGCTTCGCCGCAAAAAACGCCGTGGGCACGTTGTTGGAGGTCATCTGGGGGCTCTCCAGCAGGGCGTCCAGCCCCTTCTCCAAAAAGCCCGTGGCCTCGCTGAGGGACAGGTTGTAGTCGAAGGTCAGCGCCGGGTCCACCAGCACGGGCAGCAGCGCCCCGTCCGGGGTAAAGCCAAAGGCAAAGTTCCCCTCTTCGATCTCATGGATCTCCGCGGTATCCTCGCTGGAGGCCCGCAGCCGGTAATAGGGCAGCCGGGTCTCAGCGTCCTCCACCTGCATCCAGGCCTTGTGGGTCTGGGTCATCACCTTCATGATGTTGGAGCTGGTGCCATAGGTGAGCATGGCCGGCATGCCGTCCAGCACCTCCACCGCCGCGTCTCGGTCCCCCACGTTCTCCAGGGTGACCTCCCGCAGCAGGGCCCCCACCTTTTCCTCCGGCAGGATGAAATACCGCACGGTCGCCCGCAGCCCCGCCGGCAGGGTCTCGGTGAGCTCCAGCTCGTTCATGCCGATGTGCATCTCGGCGTTCTCCGGGTCCGTGGGGCCAAAGAGCTCCGCATAGGCCCCATTGATCCGCAAAAAGGTCCGAAAGCCCTTGACGCTCACCTCGTGATAGGCCACGTGGGCGGGGCTGAACTCCATGATGGGGTGCTCCTTGTCCCCGGAACCGAAGGAACAGACCCCCTGTCCCCGGTTTACATAAAAACACCAAAGGGGGATGCCCTTCTCTCCCGCCACGCCGGGCAGGAAGCTGGAAAAGGCGTTTTGCTTGTGGAAATTCTCGATGACGAACCTGCCTTGCCTGTCGAACATGATGATCCACCTTTCTCACGGGCAGTCTGGGCCGCAGCGCTCCGCCCCGTTTTCCAAAAAGTATACCATATCCCCCGCCCCCCTGTCAATTTGACCGACCCCCTTTCCGCAAATTCTTCTCCCGTCCCTCTGTCCCCTGGTGGATCCCCTTCCCGCCCCTCAAACCGGCCTTTTTGTCCCTTTCCCGCACCCAAAACCCCAATTTCGGCCCCTTCCGTGCACGTTCCCGCCTTTTCCCACCACTTCCCCACCATTCGCTCCACTTCCCTCTCCGCCGCTCCACTTCCCTCTCAAAATACTTCCTGCCCGCCTCCCCGCGCCCCTTTCCCAAAACACTTCTCCAGGTTGTCCTCAAAAAAGAATTGATTCCCCTCTCAGAAAATTATTTCCGCCCGCTCCCCACCCCCCAAAGTCCCCTTCCCGCACCTTCCACCCCCTTTTTGGCCCCTTTCCCGCACCCAAATCCCCCCTTTCGGCCCGTTCCGCGCAGGTTGCCCCGCTCCCTCGCCCCGGCCTCCGGCCCCTCTCCGCCCCCTTTCTCTCTTTTCGCCAAACTTTTCTCCAAAATCCCGCCCTTCCTTTCACGCCCTGCACAAAAAATTTGTTTTCCCCTCGAACCGTTTCTCCGCCGAACCATTTCGTCCCTCCCTTTTCCCCTCCCCCAAAAATCTTTCCCGCCTCGCCCTTGCCCCCAAAAAAACCGACCTCCCCACTCCCCTTCACCCTCCTTTTCCCATCCCCCCAAAAGTCCCCTTCCCGCAACTCCCACCCCCTTTTTGGCCCCTTTCCCGCACCCAAATCCCCTTTTTTGCCCGTTCCGTGCAAGTTGCCCCTCCCACGCGCCTCGGTCCCTGGCCCGTTTCCGCTCTATTTCTCTCTTTTCACCAAACTTTCCCATCAAGTCCCACTCATCCTTTCACGCCCTGCACAAAAAAGTTTGTTTTTCCCCCGAACGGTTTCCTCCCCGTTCCCATTCCGTCCCCTTGCACAAACCCGCCCCCGAAAGCTTGGAACAAATGTTCATTGACTTTTTCGAACTTTTGTGCTATACTAAGACATAGAAAAAGAGCGCAAAAAAAGACCCGGCCATCGGCCGGGCCCTTCCCGCTACTTTTTTCCCAGCAGCCCGCTGAGCTTTTCCCCCAGCCCGTCCAGGTTGAGCTTGCCCTGCACCCCCCGGAGGACGGCCTGCAGCTGCTCGTCGGGCAGGTCCACCCCCAGCAGGGTCTCCAGGGCCTGCACCGGGTTTTTCTGGAACGCGGCCCGGATCTTTTCGTCGGAGCGGATGCGCTCCACCAGCTCGGTCACCTTGGCTTGCATGTCCGTTTTGGGTCCCTCCCTTGCGTTTTTTTGGAAAAAATTCTACCACATTTTGTGGATTTGTGCAAGGTCCCTTGCCTTTTTCCGCAAATGTGGTATCATGGTCACAAACGGAAGGAGCGAGTGCGATGTCAACGAATGCGGAGAACGGGTTCCGGCTGCTGCCGGAAAAGGACTATTTTCGCCTGTTTGGCGCCGATGTCATGGCTTTTTCAGACTTTTACCCCGCCGGGCACCAGTCCGGCGTGACCCTGGTGCTCCACGACGAGCGCCTGGCGGCGGGCGGCGACCTGCGCCTGGAGCCCACCCCCGGCCAGTGGCAGCCGGTCCCCCGGCAAGTCAAACGCGTGGTGGACCCGGAGCAGCAGCAGATCGTCACCCGGCTGCGCTACCCCGACCCGGAGGGCCATCTCCAGGGCTTCAACCCCATGCTCTACCCCGACATTTCCATGGGCTACTCGGTGACGGTGCGGGCGGCGGGCCCCTCGGTGGAGATCGTGGTGGACCTGGAAAAGACCCTGCCCAAAAAGTGGGACGAAAAGCTCTGGTTCAACCTGGAGCTGTTCCCCGGGGCCATGGAGGGCAAAAGCTGGCTGATGGACGGCGCCGGGGGCATTTTCCCCACCCAGCCCAACGGCCCGGTGATGACCCGGCCCTCCCAGTTCCCGGCCACGGCGACGCTGCCGGCCCCCCCGGCCGGCGCCGACCGGATGCGGCTGGCGGGGGGCGGAGCCGGCTACAGCCCCATCGTGGCGGACGACCTCATTGCCCAGCCCTACGCCCGGGGCCGGGTCTTCACCGCCTGCCCGGAGGAGCCCCTGAGCTGCTTCACCGTGGAGAGCCGCACGGAGCCGATGCAGCTCTTCGACGGGCGGCTGAACCACAACAACGGCTGGTTCGTGCTGTCCGCGCCGGTGCGGGCCGGGGCCAAGGAGCACGCGGTGCACTGGGTGCTGACCCCCCGGGTGGACCCGGAGTGGATGCGGGAGCCGGTGGTGCAGGTCTCCCAGGTGGGGTACCACCCCGCCATGCCCAAATTTGCCGTGGTGGAGCTGGACGGCCGGGAGAAGATCATGTACCCCTCGGTGCTGGAGCGGGTGACCCCGGAGGGGATCAAACCGGTGGTGGAGCTGCGGCCCCGGGCCTGGGGGGATTTTCTGCGGCACCGGTACCTCACCGTGGACTTTTCCAAGATCCGGGAGCCGGGGATCTACCGGGTGCGGTACGGCGTGGTGTTCTCCTCCCTGTTCCGCATC
The DNA here is from genome assembly GCA_947632385.1 of uncultured Clostridia bacterium. Taxonomy (GTDB): domain Bacteria; phylum Bacillota; class Clostridia; order Oscillospirales; family Acutalibacteraceae; genus Acutalibacter. The sequence goes on from CANRPD010000017.1 coordinate 34,805, forward strand.
GCCCCGGACGTGTTCGACCGGGGGGTGTGGCAGCCGGTGCTGGAGTATTTCCTGCCGGTGCAGATGTGCCACATGCGGGTCAACGAGAAGTACCGGGTCTGGCACGACGCCTGCCACCTGGACGACGCCCGGATGGCCCCGGTGAACTACAACCACATCGACGGCTACGTGCAGGGGCCCAGCACCCTGACCCGGTACGAGAGCGGCCAGCACGTGCCCGGCCTGAACGTGGGCGGCTGGCACGACGCCGGGGACTTCGACCTGCGCATCGAATCCCAGGCGGGAGAATGCGGCATTTTGGCGGCGGCCTATGAGGAATTCGGCGTGGAGTGGGACGCCACCACCGTGGACCAGGAGCGCCGGGTGGTGGAGATCCACCAGCCCGACGGGAAAAACGACCTGCTCCAGCAGATCGAGCACGGGCTGCTGTCCATCGTGGGGGGCTATCGGGCCCTGGGGCGGCTGTACCGGGGGATCATCTGCGCCGACCTGCGGCAGTACGTGCTGCTGGGGGACAGCGCCGCCATGACCGACGGGGCGGTGAGCGCCGACGACCGGTGGGTGTTCACCGAGGACAACCCCCGCCGGGAGCTCACCGCCGCCGGAGACCTGGCCGCGGCGGCTCGGGCCATCATGGGCTATAACCCGGAGCTGGGCGAGGAGGCGCTGGAGATCGCCGAGACGCTGTTCCGGGAGACCCGGGACGGGGACGCCCTGCTGGACAAATACGCCTGCGCGGCGGAGCTGTTCCTGGCCACGGGGAAGGCAGAGTACCGGAGCTATCTGCAGGACCACCTGGACCGGGTGGAGGACCAGCCCCAGCGGCTGGGCTGGGTGGCCTGCCGGGCCGAGCAGCGCATGAAGGACCCCGCCTTCACCGAGGCCCTGGGCAAGGCCCTGGCCTCCCACTCCCGGAAGCTGCGGAAGCTGGGCCGGAAGACCCCCTACGGCATCCCCTACGAACCCCACATCTGGGGGGCGGGCTGGGACATCCAGCGCCAGGGCTTCGCCCACTATTTCCTCCACCGGTCGTACCCCAAGGCCTTCCCCCGGGAGGGGGTGTTCAACGCGCTGAACTTTGTGCTGGGGTGCCACCCGGGGCGCAACACGGCGTCCTTTGCCTCCGGTGTGGGGACGCGGTCGGCCACGGTGGCCTATGGGCTCAACCGGGCGGACCGGTCGTTCATCCCCGGCGGGGTGATCTCCGGCACGGCGCTGATCCGGCCGGACCTGCCGGAGCTCAAGGAATTCCCGTATCTGTGGCAGCAGACGGAGTACGTGCTGGGCGGGGGGTCTTCGCACTTCCTGTTCCTGGTGCTGGCCGCCCGGCGGCTGGCGGAAGAAGCGGCGGCGGAAATGCAGGGCGCGTAACGGGGTCCCGACCGCCGCGCCCCCGCCGGGCCCCGCAGGGGTGCGGCAGCGAACGCCCCGCAGGGGCGTTCGGGGGCGCGGGGGCCGGCGGGACGCAGACACCCAAGGAGGAGAACATGGACGAGCGGCTGCGGCGGGATGCAGAAGACATCCTGCGGGAGAGCATTCGGGCGGTGGCGCCCGACGAGGCGGTGCGCCGGGCGCTGGGGGACTTCACCCCCGGGGCCGGGCAGGTGGTGCTGGTGGCGGCGGGCAAGGCCGCCTGGCCCATGGCCCGCACGGCGGTGGAGCTGCTGGGCCGGGTGGACCGGGGGATCGTCATCACGAAATACGGCCACGTGCCCGGGGAGATCCCCGGGGTGGTGTGCCGGGAGGCGGGGCACCCGGTGCCGGACGAGAACGGTTTTGCCGCTACCCGGGAGGCCCTGGACCTCACCGGGGACCTGGGGCCGGAGGACCGGGTGGTGTTTTTGCTCTCCGGTGGGGGGAGCGCGCTGTTCGAGGCGTCGCTGCTGCCCGGGGCCGAGCTGCAGGACGTGACCCGGCAGCTGCTGGCCAGCGGGGCGAACATCGTGGAGATGAACACGGTGCGCAAACGGCTCTCGGGGGTGAAAGGCGGGCGGTTTGCCCGGCACTGCGCCCCGGCAGGGGTCTTTGCGGTGGTGCTCAGCGACGTGCTGGGGGACCCGCTGGACATGATCGCCAGCGGGCCGGCCTGCCCGGACCCCACCACCTGCGCCCAGGCGGCGGCTGTGGCGGAAAAGTACGGGCTGCGGCTGTCGGCCCGAGGACAGGCGCTGCTGGCACAGGAGACGCCCAAAGTCCTGGACAACGTGGAGGTGCGGATCACCGGCAGCGTGCGGGAGCTGTGTGCGGCGGCCGCGGCGGTGTGCGCCCGAAAGGGATACCGGCCCCTGGTGCTCACCGACCGGCTGGACTGCGAGGCCCGGGAGGCGGGGCGGTTCCTTGCGGCCATGGCCCGCAGCCGGGAGCACGACCCGGAGCCGGCGGCCCTGCTGGCCGGGGGCGAGACGGTGGTCCACGTGGCGGGGACGGGGCTGGGCGGCCGGTGCCAGGAGCTGGTGCTGGGGGCTGCGGAGGGCATCCGGGGCATGGCCCGCTGTGTGATCTCAGCCTTTGGCAGCGACGGCACCGACGGCCCCACCGACGCCGCCGGCGGCTGGGTGGACGGCACCACGGCAGAGCGGCTGGAGGCCCGGGGGATCTCGGTGCACGAGGCGCTGCGGAACAACGACGCCTACCACGCGCTGGATGCGGTGGGCGGGCTGTGGTTCACGGGGCCCACGGGTACCAACGTGAACGACCTGGCCATGGTGCTGCTGGGCGGGGACCGGGAGGGATGAGCGGCGAGCCGCCTGCCGCCGCGGGGCCGCCTGCCTCCGGCAGGCGGGCGGGCCGGACTGCCGCAGGCCGGCGGGAGGCGCGGGAGAGCTCAAGCCGGGTGCGCTGGAAAGCTGAAACGCCTACTCTGCGCTGCAGGCGGTGGGCGAGTTACGGTTCACGGACACCCATGGGAACGATCGGACCGTGGTGCTGCTGGGCGGGGACCGGCAGGGATGAGCAGCGAGCCGCCCGCCGCCGCGGGCCCCGCAGGGGCACGGGCAGCGCGGCGGGCCCCGCAGGGGCACGGGCAGCGCGGCGGGGGAGGCGGGCGGGCCAAAAAGGAGAGCTCCCCGACCCAGCGGGGAGCTCTTTTTCCGGTCAACAGCGTTATCCAATTTGTGCGTCAACCTTGCAGGATCTGCTTGTACAGGCGGATGTACTCGCCTGCAGAACGGGCCCAGCTGTTGTCGCAGCCCATGGCCCGGTCCACCAGGGTGGCCCAGAATTCCTTGTCGCCGTTGTAGGCGCCCAGGGCCCGGTGGAGGGAAGCCAGCATGTCGCCGGCGTTGTAGGTCTTGAAGGTGTAGCCGTTGCCCTGGCCGTCACCGCAGTCGGTGATGGAGTCCTTGAGGCCACCGGTCTCGCGGATCACCGGGATAGTGCCGTACCGCAGGGCGATCATCTGGGAGAGGCCGCAGGGCTCGCTCTTGCTGGGCATGAGGAAGATGTCCGCGCCGGCGTAGATCTTGCGGGACAGCTCCGGCACGAAGCCCAGGCACAGCACGAAGCGGCCGGGATACTTCTCCTGCATCCACTTGAAGTAGTTCTCATATTCCAGGTCGCCGCTGCCCAGAATGACGAACTGGGCGTTGGAGTGCATCATGATGTCGTCCACGGCGTCCTTCACCAGGTCCAGGCCCTTGTGGGAGACCAGACGGGTGACCATGCCGATGATGGGCAGGTCGGGGTTCACCTCGATGCACAGCCGCTCCTGGAGCTTCTCCTTGTTCACGGCCTTGTTGGCCTTGTCCTCCCGGGAATAGTTGGCGTAGAGGGCCGGGTCGGTCTCGGGGTCGTAGTTCACGGTGTCGATGCCGTTGAGGATGCCGGACAGCTTCCAGGAACGCTCCCGGAGGATGCCGTCCAGCCGGTGGGCGAACCAGGGGTCCAGGATCTCCTGGGCGTAGGTGGGGCTCACGGTGGAGACCCAGTTGGAGCACTCGATGGCGCCCTTCATCAGGTTGACGCAGCCGTCGTACTCCAGCAGCTGGGCTTCATAGCCCGGGATGCCGAACACGTCCTCCAGGATGTCCATGCCGTACTGGCCCTGATACTGGATGTTGTGGATGGTGAACAGGGTCTTCATGCCGGCGTACCACTCGTTGTTGGCGTAGAACAGGCGGTAGTAGATGTTCACCAGGGCGGTCTCCCAGTCGTTGGCGTGGAGGATGTCGGGCTTGTAGTCCACATAGGGGAGCATCTCCAGGATGGCCCGGGAGAAGAACGCGAAGCGCTCGGCATCGTCGAAGTGGCCGTAGAGGCCGCTGCGCTTGAAGTAATACTGGTTGTCGATGAGGTAGTAGGTGACGGAGCCCACCTTGGCCTCGAAAATGCCGCAGTACTGCCGGCGCCAGGCCACGGGCACGCTGATGCTGGTGACGAAGTGCATCTGATCCCGGAGCTCCTGGGGGGTGCTCTCATACAGCGGCACCACCACACGGCAGCCCACCAGGCGGTTGCGCAGCGCCTGGGGCAGGGAACCGGCCACATCGGCCAGGCCGCCGGAGGCGGAGAAGGGCAATGCCTCGCTGGAACAGAACAAAACTTTCATGAAAGACCTTCCTTTCTGCCGTTAGACCCTGCTTCCCTTGGAGATGTACACGGGATAGGTCTGGTAGCCCATGACGGTCCGGTTGTCCTCGAAGACAACCTCCTTGTCCGCCACCACGTAGTCCAGGCGGGTGTTCTCCCCCACCTCGGTATCCTGCATGATGACGCAGTTGTGCAGCTTGGCGCCCTTTTTCACCTTGACGCCCCGGAAGAGCACGCAGTTCTCCACCTCGCCCTCGATGAGGCAGCCGTCCGCCACCAGGGAATTGACCACGTCGCTGCCCAGGCCGTAGCGGGCCGGGAAGTCGTCCCGGACCTTGGTGTAGATGGGATGCTCGTAATCGAACAGGTCCTCCCGGACGGCGGGGTCCATCAGGGCCAGGTTGGCGTTGAAATAGCTGCCCAGGGAATCCACGGTGAAGTGGACGCCGGTGAACTGGTAGCCGTAGACCTTGAGGCTGGACAGGTTGCGCATGATCAGGTCGCGGTCGAAGTCGTGGAGGTTGCGGTTCATGCAGTCGTGGACCAGCTCCAGCAGCTTCTGGCGGGACATGAGGTACATGCCCAGGCCGTAGTTGCAGTCGGTATCGCCGCCGCGCTTGACCAGCATATCGGTGACCCGGCCGGTCTCGTCGAAGGTGTACAGCACGTTCTTGTCGGTATTGGGGGACTGGCCGTGGACGTAGACCACGGTGACGTCCGCGCCGCTCTCCTCATGGACCCGGAACACGTCCCGGTAGTCGATGTTGATGGCGGTGTCGCAGTCGGACAGGAGGACGTACTCCTCCTTGGAAGCGTTGAGGAAGACCAGGATGGACGCCAGGGAAGAGATCTTGCCCTCGGTACGGGCGGTCTCGGCCCCAAAGGGGGGCAGCAGGTAGAGGCCCTCCCGCTTGCGGGAGAGGTCCCAGGCCTTGCCGGAGCCCAGGTGATCCATCAGGGACTGATAGTTCTGCTCGGTGATCACGCCCACCTTGTTGATGCCGGCGTTGACCATGTTGGAAAGGGGGAAGTCCACCAGGCGGTACCGTCCCGCGAAGGGGATGGACGCCATGACCCGCTCTCGGGTCAGTTCTCTCACGCGCTCCTCATGCACATAGGCAAAGAGGATGCCCATTACATCGTTTCCGCGCATCATGCTTTTGCCACCTCCTCGGCACTGACCATGGCTTTGGGGGAGACCATGGTGCCCGCAGGCAGCTTGGCCCCGGGGCC
>CANRPD010000018.1 GCA_947632385.1 uncultured Clostridia bacterium
GGGGGGGGGGGGGGGGAGTTGGGTTTGGGGGGTGGACGGCTGGTTTTTGTTGGCAGTGCGGGAGAGAGGGCCGCCCCGGCGGCGGGCGGGGAGATTCGTTGGAGGGGGTTGCTCGGTGGCGGGGTGGGGTGCGTTTTGGCGGGGAGAGAGGGGGTGTGGAGCCCGCCGGGGCCCGGCAGGGCCGCCCTCCGCCGCAGGCGGAGGGCGCCGGGGCGGGGGCTGCGGGGAGCAGGCAGGTGGGAGAGGGGGGAGGGAGTTGGGTTTTTGGGGGGGAGGAAAACGGGTGGTCGGGGTTTGGGGGTGGTTTATGGAGGAGCCGCCCCGGCGGCGGGCGTGGGGTGTGTTCAGAGGGCTGCTCGGTGGCGGGGTGGGGTGCGTTTTGGCGGGGAGAGAGGGGGGTGTGGGCCCGCCGGGGCCCGGCAGGGCCGACCTCCGCCGCAAGCGGAGGGCGCCGGGGCGGGGGCTGCGGGGAGCGGACGGCGACAAGGGGGAACGGGGCCCGTGGAAAGGAGGGATCGGACGGGGACAATGGAGTGGCCTGCAAGGGATTCTGGCAGAAATCGACAAAAAATGACTGCAAGAAATGAACGAAAAGGAAAATTTTGAAAAACTGTTGACAATAGACCGGCGGCATGGTATAGTGTACCTGTATTCTGACAGCACGAGGATGCACCCATGGGCGATGGAGCGCAGACCGGGGGACCGGCTGCCGCGGCCCGTGTGCTTTTTGGAACGACCGGGATTTTTCGACGGACGATCTGGTTCGCACCTTCCCACGTCGGCGCGACGTACTGTGCCGGATACAAATTCTCTATGGAGGTGCCGAAAATGAACGGTACGGTCAAGTGGTTCAATGCGGAAAAGGGCTATGGCTTTATTTCCAACGATGAAGGCGGCGAGGATGTCTTTGTGCATTTCTCCGCGATCCAGTGCGAAGGCTTCAAGACCCTGGAAGAGGGCCAGAAGGTGACCTTCGACGTGGAGCCCGATCCCAAGAACAGCTCCAAGCTGCGTGCTGTGAATGTTGTGAAGCTGTAAGCTGAAGAACGCATCTGCACAAAACCGGCCCGGTCTGTGATGACCGGGTCGTTTTTTGTTTTTTGCAAAGGTCCGGGTCCGGCAGAAGCCCGGCCCGCCGTCCGCCGCCCCCAGGCGGCGGACGGCGCCTCCCGCGCAGCGGGAGGCGAGCCGGCGCGCAGCGCCGGCGGGCGGGCCGGGCGGATTTGACAGCAGCAGGCACTGCATATATAATAAGAGGACCGGGGGCTGCCCCCGGAGAGAGAAGGAGGTTTCGATATGTGTGGTATCGTTGGATATGTGGGCCCCAGACAGGCGGCTCCGCTGCTGCTGGAGGGCCTGGAAAAGCTGGAGTACCGGGGATATGATTCCGCGGGACTGGCGGTGCGGGACGGAGGAGCCCTTCCCCAGATCGTCAAGGCAAAAGGACGCTTGAAGGCCCTGGTGGAAAAGACCAACGGCGGGCTGGCCATGGCGGGCACCTGCGGCATCGGCCACACCCGGTGGGCCACCCACGGGGAGCCCAGCGAGGGCAACGCACACCCCCACGCCAGCGCCGGTCTGGAAGTGGTGGGGGTGCACAACGGCATCATCGAGAATTACCAGGAGCTGAAGGCCAAGCTGGAAAAAAGCGGGTACACGTTCACCTCTCAGACGGACACGGAGGTGGCGGTGGACCTGATCGACTACTACTACAAAAAGTACCAGGAGGGGCCGGTGGGGGCTCTGGGCCGGGCCATGACCCGGCTGCGGGGGTCCTATGCCCTGGCGGTACTGTTCGCCCAGCACCCGGAGGAAATCTATGTGGCCCGGAAGGATAGCCCCCTCATCGTGGGGGTGGGGGAGGACGAGACGGTGATCGCCTCGGATGTGCCCGCCATTTTGCAGTACACCCGCAGCGTGTACTACATCGGGAACTTGGAGATCGGGCGGCTGAAGGGCGGCGAGGCGGCCTTTTTCAACATCGACGGAGAGGAGATCGAAAAAGAGGTCACCCAGATCGAATGGGACGCCCAGGCGGCGGAAAAGGGCGGGTTCGAGCACTTCATGATGAAGGAGATCCACGAGCAGCCCCGGGCCGTGCGGGATACCCTGAACGCCTATATCCGGGAGGGGAAGATCGACTTTTCCGAAGTGGGCCTCACCCGGGAGGAGATGGCCGCCATTGGGCAGATCACCGTGGTGGCCTGCGGCTCCGCCTATCACGTGGGGATGGCCGCCCAGTATGTCATCGAGGACCTGGCGCGGCTGCCCGTGCGGGTGGAGCTGGCCAGCGAGTTCCGGTACCGCAAGCCCATTTTGGGGCCGGGGTCGCTGGTGATCGTGGTGAGCCAGTCCGGGGAGACGGCGGACAGTCTGGCCGCCCTGCGGGAGGCCAAGGAGCAGGGAGCGCCCACCCTGGGGATCGTCAACGTGGTGGGGTCCTCCATCGCCCGGGAGGCGGACAAAGTCCTGTATACCCTGGCGGGGCCGGAGATCGCCGTGGCCACCACGAAGGCCTACAGCACGCAGCTCATCGCCTGCTATCTGCTGGCGGTGGAGCTGGGCCGGGCCCGGGGCCTGGTGGACGACGGGGAATACGCCCGACTGCTGGCGGAGCTGGAGGCCCTGCCGGGGAAGATGGAGAAGATCCTGGAGGACAAGGAGCGTATCCAGTGGTTCGCCTCCAAATTCTCCAACGCCCGGGACGTGTTCTTCATCGGGCGGGGCATCGACTATGCCTGCAGCCTGGAGGGGAGCCTGAAGATGAAGGAGATCAGCTATATCCACTCCGAGGCGTATGCCGCCGGGGAGCTGAAGCACGGCACCATCAGCCTTATCGAGGACGGGGTGCTGGTGGTGGGGGTGCTGACCCAGGAGGAGCTGTTCGGGAAGACCCTGAGCAACCTGGTGGAGGTCAAGAGCCGGGGGGCCTACCTGATGGGCCTGACCGCCTACGGGCATTACAGCATCGAGGACACGGTGGATTTCGCCGTGTATATCCCCCGGACGGACCAGCGCTTTGCCACCAGCCTGGCGGTGATCCCCCTGCAGCTGATGGGCTATTATCTCAGCGTGGCCCGGGGACTGGATGTGGATAAGCCCCGGAACCTGGCCAAGAGCGTCACCGTGGAATGAGCAAAGGAGAGACGAGATGAACGGCAGGATCTGCACCCGGCTGCTGGCGGGGGCCATCGTCCTGGGGCTGTTGGCCGGCTGTGGGGGAACCACCGGCGGGCCGGCGCCGGAAACGAGCCCCGCCCCCACCGCGGCACCCAGCTCAGCGATTTCATCCAACATCCCAGAGGAGGCGCCCACCATGACCCCTGAACCCGAAAAGGCCACCGGCTTCGAGTACGACCGGGAGACCCTCACCTATGAGCTGGTGTGGAGCGACGAATTCGACACGGACGGCGCTCCGGACCCCGAAAAGTGGGGGTATGACCGGGGCGGCAACGGCTGGGGCAACCACGAGCTGCAGTATTACTCCAGCGAGAACGTCACCGTGGCGGACGGGAAGCTGATCATCGAGCTGCGGCAGGAGGCCGAAGAGGGCCCCCAGCAGTACACCTCCGCCCGGCTGGTGTCCCGGAACAAGGGGGACTGGACCTATGGGAAGATCGAGGTGCGGGCCAAGCTGCCCGCCGGACGGGGCACCTGGCCGGCCATTTGGATGATGCCTACCCGGTCGGTGTACGGCAGCTGGCCGCTGTCCGGGGAGATCGACATCATGGAGCACGTGGGGTTCGACCCGGAGGTGATCCACGCCACCGTGCACAACGGGGCGTATCACGGCGGGGACGGCAAGGGGGATTCTCGGCCCGTGGAGGGCGTGTGCGAGGACTTCCACACCTATGCGGTGGAGTGGCTGCCCGACCGGCTGTGCTTCTCGGTGGACGGGGAGGCGCTGTTCGAGTATGACCCCCATGCATATGCCCAGAGACCCACGGCCCAGGAGTGGCCCTATGACCAGGACTTTTATCTCATCCTCAACGTGGCCTTTGGCGGCGACTGGGGCGGCGCCCAGGGGGTGGACCCGGCGTGCCTGCCCGCCCGGATGGAGGTGGAGTATGTCCGGGTGTACCAGAGCCCGGAGATCCGGGCGCTGACGGGACAGGGGACCGACGCGCCCGCCCAGGAGTGACGCGGAAGACAAATCAAAAAAGGAACAGGAAAAGCTCCTCACTGCCGGTCCGGCAGCGGGGAGCTTTTTGCAGGGGTGCGTTCAAATTCCAGGAGCCAGCGCTTGCGCTCCACCCCGCCGGCATAGCCGGTGAGGGCACCGCCTGCCCCCACCACCCGGTGACAGGGGATCAGGATGGAGAGGGGATTGCGGCCCACCGCCGTGCCCACTGCCCGGGGCGCGGAGCCCAGCCGGGCGGCCAGGTCCCCATAGGTGACGGTGGCGCCGTAGGGGATCTCCAGGAGGGCGGCCCAGACCCGCTGCTGGAAGGGGGTGCCCTCCGGGGCCAGGGGGAGGGTGTGGGGATCCGGTCGGTGGCCGGCGAAGTAGTGTTCCAGCCAGCGCACCGCCGCCTGCAGCGGGGGCGTGTCTCCGGGGGGACAGTCCTGCAGGCGGAAGGGGCCGCCGAAATACCGCTGGCCCGCCAGCCACAGGCCCCGGAGGGTCTGGTCGTCCCCCGCCAGGGTCAGGATGCCCAGGGGAGAGGGGACCTCCCGGAGGAAGAGGGGGGCGGCCACGGTCAGTCTGCGGCCTTGGCGCCGCTGTTGGCCCGGTAGAGCTCCACCAGGTCGGGGAGGAGGTCCACCCGGGCAAAGTCCTTGTTGTACACCAGGCTGATCTCCCGGACCATGTTCAGGTTCTCGATGGGCAGGGCCACCAGCTTGCCCTTGCGGAGCTCGTCCATGCAGGCGCTTTGGGGCAGCACGGAGATGCCCATGCCCTTGCGGATGAGGTCCTTGATGGTGGAGATGTTGTCCACCTCGATGGACACGTTGAAGTCCTCGATGCTCTGGCCCACGCTGGTGAGGGAGGCCTCGAACAGCTGGCGGGTGGCGGAGGAGGGCAGGCGGAGGATCAGCTTTTCGTCCTTGAGCTCGTTGAGGGTGACGCTGGTGCGGCCGGCCAGGCGGTGGGCGGGATCCAGGACGCAGAGGAGGCAGTCGTTGTCCAGGGTGCGGTAGGTGAAGGAGGACCCGGGACGGCGGCTTTCCACCACGGCGATGTCGATCTCGTAATTTTCCAACATCCCATAAAGATTTTTTATAGTATCTGTTATTATGGTAACATTCAAATTATCTTTCTCAGAGGCGTACTTGGCCAGGATCTCCGTCATTAGATTGCTTTCGGAGGTGTGGGTGATGCCCACCCGGATCCGGGCCAAATGGCGCTTGCGGTCGCTGATATCCGCCCGCATTTTTTGCTCCATGGCCTTCAGGCGGCGGGCATACCGCAGGGCGATCTCGCCCTCCGGGGTCAGGTTGAAATTGCCTTTGCCGCGCTTGAAGAGGCGCGCGCCCAGTTCCTTTTCCAGCTGCAGGATATGGTGGCTGACGGCGGGCTGGGTCAGCTCCAGGGCCTCCGCTGCGCGGGTGAAATTCCGATGCTCTGCTACGGCCAGCAGAGTCTCCAGTTTTGCGTCCAGCATGGGGTACCTCCTGAGATAATAAAAATTTTTGTGAGAAGTACAAAATATGATTTGCATTTATCCGAAAAAAATCATATCATAAAGGACAAGATTTGACAAGGGGGTTTGCGAGGAATGTCGAATTTTCTTTCCGATTTTCTGTCCGGGCAGTCCGGCTCTGCGGCGGTGATCTTTTCCATTGCGGTGATGCTGCTGGCGGGCTTCCTCATGACCCGGGTGACCAAGCGGCTGAAGCTGCCCAATGTCACGGGGTACATCCTGGCGGGCATCCTGCTGGGGCCCTACTGTCTCAACGCAGTGCCGGATTTCGTGGTGGAGGGCGCGGGCTTTCTGCCGGACATCGCCCTGGCGTTCATCGCCTTTTCCGCCGGGCAGTACTTCCGCCGGGAGACCCTGCGGGGCAACGGCTGCAAGGTCCTGGTGGTGACGCTGTTCGAATCTCTGGCGGCCAGCGTCCTGGTGTTCGTCCTCACGGACTGCATCCTGGGGCTGGATCTGGCGTTCTCCGCGGTGCTGGCGGCCCTGGCGGCTGCCACGGCCCCGGCCTCCACCATGATGACCATCCGGCAGACGGGGGCCAAGGGCGACTTTGTGGACACCCTGCTGCAGGTGGTGGCATTGGACGACGTGGTGGGCCTGGTGGCGTACAGCGTGGCCATTGCGGTGGCGCTGGCCTCGGTCTCCGGGGCGGGGTTCCAGGTATCCACCCTGGCGCTGCCCATTTTGCAGAACCTGCTGGTGATGGCCTTAGGGGGACTGTTCGGGCTGGTCATGAAGTGGACCATCCAGAACCGGCACTCCTCCGACAACCGGCTGATCATCGCGGTGGCGCTGCTGTTCTCCTTCTGCGGCATCTGCGCGGCGGTGGATATCTCGCCGCTGCTGGGGTGCATGGCCATGGGCACGGTGTACATCAACCTGACCCAGGATGACAAGCTCTTTAAGCAGTTGGGGTATTTCAGCCCGCCGCTGCTGCTGCTGTTCTTCGTGCGGTCGGGGCTCTCTTTCGATCTGGGGGCGCTGCTGACCCCTGCGGGGTCCATTGGGCCCACGCCGCTGCTGGCGGTGGGGGTGGGGTACTTTGCCGCCCGGCTCATCGGGAAATATCTGGGGGCGTTTTTCGGGTGCCTCTCGGTGCACAAGTCCCCCAAGGTCCGCAATTACCTGGGCCTGGCCCTGGTGCCCCAGGCGGGGGTGGCCATCGGCCTGGCGGCGCTGGGGGCCCGCACCCTGGGGGGCGAGACCGGCTCGGCGCTGGAGACCATCATCCTGGCGTCCAGCGTGCTCTATGAGCTCATCGGTCCCGGCTGCGCCAAGCTGGCGCTGTATCTGTCGGGGTCCTATTCCAACCAGCTGGAGGAGATCGCCCCCGTGGAGGAGACCGACGCCCAGGGGGAGCCCAAGACCCAGCTGGAGCTGCTCATCGAGCGGATCCAGAAGATCCAAGAGGAGCTGCCCAGCCACGCGGTCAGCGAGGAAGAGCGGGCCTTTACCGAGGCCGCCGAGGAACAGTATCGCGCCACGGTGCCCTTCCGTATGGGCTTTAGGGGCCGCTGAGCGCCGAAAGGAGGAACTTTCCATGACATCCTATATCGATCCCATCGCTGCCCTGCTGGGGCCGTGGTCGGCCCAGCTAACGGCCGGAGCTGTCCTGCTGCGGATGGGCATGTCCCTGGCCCTGTCGGCCATCATCGGCTGGGAACGGTCCAGCAAGCGGCATTCGGCGGGGCTGCGCACCTTCATTTTGGTGTGCCTGGCCTGCACCACGGCCATGCTGCTGGACACCTATCTCTCTGCGGCCAGCGGTTCGGGGCTGTACCTCATCTCTGCCGCGGCGGTGATCTCCGTCTCGGTGATCTCTGTCAACTCCACGCTGTTCAGCTCCCGCAGTCAGATCAAGGGGCTGACCACCTCGGTGGGGCTGTGGGCCTGCGGCATCCTGGGGCTGACGCTGGGGGGCGGGTATTACACCGTGACCCTGGCGGCCTTCGTGGTGCTGATGTGCGGGCTGGCGTTGTTCCCCTCGGTGGAGGTGTTTCTCAAGAACCGGTCCAACCATTTCGAGGTCCATTTGGAGCTGAAGAACAGCCAGTACCTCCAGGATTTCGTCACCACCATCCGGAGGCTGGGTCTGACCATCGACGACATCGAACTGAATCCAGCTTATGTCAACTCCGGCCTCAGTGTGTATTCCATCGCGATTTCCATCAGCAGCCAGGAATTGCGGAAATATAAGACCCATTCGCAGATCATCGAGGCGCTGGCGACCTTGGATTATGTCTACTACATCGAGGAGATGCGCGCCTGAGTGTTCGGTGCAGATCGGGCCTGAGGTCCCCGCCTCGCCGCCGGTCCGCGCAGCGGACCGGCGCGGAACGCCCCGAAGGGGCGGGCCGGCCGGGCGGCAGAGCCGCCCGGAGCGAGGCGGGAGACCGGAAGGCGCCGAAAAGGGTCGGTGGTGCTGGGCAGCCGGCCCGGAATTGGAACATGCCGGCGGGAGGCCGGAGCCGGGTACACCCATGCAAAACGGTACCTGCCCTGAATTTATGAAACAGAAGACCCCGCCCCGGGGAGGGCGGGGTTCCGATTTCTGTGGGGATCAGTCCAGGTCTTCGCCGTTGGTTTGGCAGACCTTTTGATACCAAAAGAAGCTGTCCTTGCGACTGCGGGCCAGGGTGCCGGTGCCGTCATCGTGCTTGTCCACATAGATGAAGCCATAGCGCTTGCGCATTTCGCCGGTGCCGGCGGAGACCAGGTCGATGGGGCCCCACATGGTGTAGCCCATGAGGTCTACGCCTTCGGCGATGGCCTGTTTCATCTCCACGATATGGCGGCGCATGTAGTCGATGCGGTAGGGGTCGTGGATGGAGCCGTCGGGCTCCACGGTGTCCAGCGCGCCCAGGCCGTTTTCCACCACGAACAGGGGGATCTCATACCGGTCGGTGAGGGTCCGCAGGGCCCACCGCAGGCCGATGGGGTCGATCTGCCAGCCCCAGTCATTGGCGGTGAGGTAGGGATTGACGGGCTTTTCGTCCTTGTGGGTGGTGGCGATGCGGGTGGAGTAGTAGCTGAAGGAGTAGAAGTCCACCTTGCCGTTGAGCAGGGTCTCTTCGTCTTCGGGAGCCATTTCCAGGTGGATATCATGGTTGCGGAAATAGGCCTTGGCAAAGCTGGGATACCGGCCCCGAACGTGGACGTCGGAGGGGAGGTAGCACATCTGCTCCATGGCCTCCAAAGCGGCCATCTGGTCGGCGGGGTCACAGGTCAGCGGATAGATGGGGCCGAAGGCCACCATGCAGCCGATCTTTGCATCGGGGCAGTGGGCGTGGCAGTAGGCCACGGCCTTGGCGGAAGCCACCAGCAGGTTGTGCTCGCACTGATAGCGCATCTGGGGCGTGAAGGTCTTGCTCTCCGACATGTGGTCGGGATGGGACTCCTCGAAGATGCCGGCGGCCATGGCGCCCCCGAAGGGGGTCATGAACATGTTGATCTCGTTGATGGTGAGCCAGTATTTGACCTTGTCCTTGTAGCGGTCCAGAACGGTGCGGGCGAACTTTTCGTAGTGGTCGATCATTTCCCGATTGAGCCAGCCGCCCTTTTGCAGCAGATGCAGCGGGGTCTCGAAGTGGTAGATGGTGACCAGGGGCTCGATGCCGTATTTGTGGAGCTCGTCGAAGACGTTGTCGTAGAACTGGAGGCCCAGCTCGTTGGGGGTGTCCTCGTCGCCATTGGGGTAGATACGGGGCCAGGCGATGGACATGCGGAAGGTCTTGAAGCCCATCTCCGCAAACAGGGCGATGTCCTCCTTGTAGTGATGATAGAAATCGATGCCGTCGTGGTTGGGATAGACGGTGCCTTCCTCCAGGACGGGGGTCCAGCGGCGGGGGGTGTCTTTGGTGCCGCCGGTGGAGATGTCAAAGACACTCATGCCTTTGCCGTCCACGTTCCAGGCGCCCTCGAACTGATTGGCCGCAGTGGCGCCGCCCCAGAGAAAGCCTTTGGGAAATCCGCTCATTGTTTTGTCCTCCTTGTTCGGATGATTGATTGTATCGAAAAACGCCGGAAACAGGCGTCTTCGGTCAGTGACAGGCTGCCACCGCTGCCTGGAAGCTCTCCAGGGTGCGGTTGGCGATGAGCTCCGGCGGGAAGGAGATCTCCTCCAGCATGGCCAGAGCCCGCTGGACCTGGCCCACGAACCAGGCGCTGTGAGCGTCGGAGCTGACGGCCACCTGCACGCCCCACTGGGCGCATTTGCAGGCGATGCGCCGACACTCGTCGGTCACATCAGCGGGAGAATCGAAGGAGTGGTCGTTGATCTCCAGCATCTTGCCGTGTTCCTTGGCGCACCGACAGACGGTGTCCAGGTCGAACCGCAGGCCGGCCCGGCCCGGGTGGCCGATGATGTGGATGGCTGGATTCTCCAGCACCCGGCAGTACATCTCCGTGTTTTTGGCGAGGGTGTTCTCCTCCATGCCGGGGAAGCGGTGGACACTGGCGATGGCGTAGTCCCGGCTGGCCAGGAGGGGATCGTTGGGGGAGACGGGGTGGGTGTCGCCAGGGCGTTTGAAGGGCATTTCCTGGTCCCAGAAGGCCAAATGGCCCTGGAAATCTACGATGTCGATCTCCACGCTGGCCAGGATGGTGACGCCGTCGATGACCCGGGGAAGGGCCTTCATGTTCATCATGCTGCCCCAGCCGGGGAGGTCGTGGGTGAAGGTGGGACCGTAATGATCCGCCTGGCCAATGGCCCGGAGGCCCATTTTGGCGGCGCAGGCGGCGTTTTCACCGATGGTGGAAAAGGCGTGGCCGGAGAAGAGCGTGTGGGTATGGGGGTCGACTTGAATGGAGTACATACGTGAAACCTTCCTTTTTTTCAATGGGGTCGGGCTTGACTTTTGAAAAGAGAGCCCCTACAATTTGAGTGGATGAGAAGCTGGGTCGGGCGACCGTGGAGGGAAATGCAGGTGAAAAAGGGCCTGAAAATGAATTACAGGAGGACGCTGATCCTCTCTTATCTTCTGCTGCTGGCGCTGTCGGTGGGCGTGCTGCTGCTGGAAACCGGGTCGTCTTTGTCCAGACTGGAGGAGAACACCCGGCAGTTTTCCCGGATGGCACTCTCCTAGGTGAGCAGTTCTATGGAACGAGCCCACGGACGGATCTTGGACCAGGTGAACCAGGTGCACTCCCGGGATGAATATCTCTCGCTGGTGTATGCGGACGAGGATCTGAACGGGTACAAGCTCATCAAGGTGGGCGAGCTGGAGGAAGAGATGATCCGGGAGGCCTCCTACAACAGCTATATCCGGGGGATGTACATCTGGTTCGAACGGCCCCAGATCGCCGCTACCACCCAGGGCTTCGTGCGCTCCCGTGCGCAGTTCGACAGCTCCCTTCGGCGGAATTTTGGCGTGGACCTGGACAGTGTGGAGGCCATGGCCCGGGATACCGGACTGACCCTGCGGGAAGTGGGCAACGGAAGGATCATCGCTGTGCTGGCCAGCGGGCGGCGCAGCGGGGACCCGGACCGCAGTTGGGAGACCATCGAGGTGATGGAGCTGGACCGGTCGGCGTTCCTGAGCCCTCTGGCCCCGCAGTCTACCCAGGGCGGGTTGACGGAGTTCTGGGCGGTCCTGCCGGACGGCGCGTTACTGGCCCCTTCCCAGCAGGTCCAGCTGCTGGCAGAGACCGTGGGGCTGGATATCGGAGAAGCGGAGCCGGAGCAGGGGACGATCTTTCGGAAGAACTTTGAGGGACGGGACTATGCAGTGATGACGCTGCGCTCCTCCAGCGGCCTTTGGATGTGCTCGGCTGCGGACTATTCGGCCTGGTCCAGAACAGTTTCGGAGCACGGCGCTACGGTGCTCATCTTCTGTGTGGGGTATTTACTGCTGGGGTTGGTGATGGCCGCAGGCTTTACCCGGGCGAATTCCCAGCCGGTGCAGCGGTTGAGCAATCTGATCTCCGAAAAGCTCACCGGTAAAGAGGGCGAAGGGGATCTGGCGGTGCTGGAGGCCGGGGTGGAATCCCTGCTGCGGTACTGGCGGGAATATGCGGGCGCCCAGGGCCGGGAGGAACGACAGGCCCGGGAGGAGACCCTGTATTCGCTGCTGTCCGGACGGTTGTCTCAGGAAGATTTCCTGCAAACGGAGTCCGGCAGAGAGATGGAATTTCCCTCCCAGCGGTTTGCCGTGGTGTGCATCTCTCTGCGGCAGCTGACCGGCAGTTTTTTGGAGGGTCGGCCCACCGAGGACCGGGAGAGCCGGGAGATCGCGCTGTTTGCGGTGTCCTCGGCGGCGGGAGAGATCTTGGCTGAACTGGGGGCTGCCTACACCTGCCGTCACGACGACCGGATGTGGGCGCTGGTCTCCCCGCGGGAAGCGCTGCCGGAAGAAGAGGCGCCTCGGGCTCTGAATGGGGCTCTGGCCCAGGCTCAGGGGTTCCTCCGGGAGCAGATGGGGATCCTCACTGGGGCGTATCAGAGCCGGTTTTTCACCGGCTGGGACAACATTCCCGCGGCATACCGGGAAGCGGCATGGGCGGTGGAACAGATCGAAGGCTATGCCATTCCCGGAGATCTGTATGATCTCTATGCGGTGGAACAGTATCTGGCTCCCGAGCGGGAACAGCCCGGGGAGGATCTGACGGAAAAGCGGCGCAGCTTTTTCTCCGCCGTAGCGGCGGGAGACTTTGACGAGGCGAAGCGGCTGTATCTGGAGCTGCGTCGGCAGGAGCTGCCCCTGGCGGATGAGTCCTTTGGGGCCATTCGGGTGCAGAGCAGCATTCTGTTGGGATACCTGGTCTCGAATCTGGCGCCAAAGGATCGGGAAGCCAACAGCAAGCGTTTGGAAGAGGCCGCCCGGACCATCCGGCTGGAGACCCGGGACGAGCAGCTGACCGAGGACATGTGCGCTTTCATGCGGGACTTTCACCAGATGGTGCTGGCCGCTCAGGCAGAGGGCCGGGAAGAACGGGGCGACATGGCCCAGCTGGCGGTGGAGTACATCAACGACCACTTTGCCGATCGGGATATCAGTGTGGCGGTGGTGGCCGAGAACCTGGGGGTGAGTCCGTCGTATCTCAGCCGGGTGTTCAAGAAAAAGTACGATCTGGGCGTGTTGGACTATATCCACCGGCGGCGGATCGATACCGCCAAGGTGCTGCTGCGAGAGAGCGATCTGACCGTGGAGGCGGTGGCAGCCCAGGTGGGCTACGGAAGCGGTCTGGCGCTGATCCGGGCCTTCCGGAAAGCGGAGGACTGCACGCCCACAGAATATCGGAAATCCCTGTCTCAGGGGAACCCCTGAACCGGAACGGAACAGTCTACAGAAGACTTTTTAGGAAATTCAGCGGAGCACAAGAGGCTCCGCTGATTTTTTGGACATTCCTAAAAAGAGCGGTGCAGGCGGCTGACTGAGATCAGCCCTTCACCGAGCCGATCATGACGCCGGTGACGAAGTACTTCTGAATGAAGGGGTAGATGACCATCATGGGGATGACGGACACCATGATGGTGGCGTACTTGATCAGGGGCCGATAGATCTCCACGTCCTGGCCGTCGGCTTCGGCCACAATACTGTTTTCCGAAGAGAGCAGCACGATCTCCCGCAGGGTCAGCTGCAGGGGGTACAGGGCGCGGTTTTGATGGACCAGATAGATGGATGCGGAGAACCAGGCGTTCCATTGCTGGATGGCGTAGAACAGCACGATGACCGCAATGATGGCCTTGCTGACGGGGATGACGATCTGCCACAGGATGCGGAAGTTGCCAGCGCCGTCGATGCGGGCAGCCTCATAGAGCTCCTCCGGGATCTCGGAGAAGGAGGTGCGCATGAGGATGATGTTGTAGGCGGTGAGCGCACCGGGAACGATGATGGCCCAGCGGGTGTCCAGCATGCCCAGGTTACGCACCACCATAAAGGTGGGGATGAGGCCGCCGTTGAAGATCATGGTGAAGAGAACCAAGAATGCGATGATGCTCTTGAAGTAGAGATTCTTGCGGGAGAGCACATAGGCTGCCAGGATGTTGAGCACCAGCCCCAGCACCGTGGAAGCGACCACATAGATGATGGTGTTCATGTAGGAGGTGAGGATGTTGTGGTTGTTGAGCACCAGCTTATAACCGCCCAGGGTGGCATCTCCCAGGGGGGTCAAGATCAGGCCGCTGGAGGCGGAGACCTTCAGGGGATCGCTGATGGAGCCCATGGCCACATGCCACACCGGCAGGATGAAAATGAAGGAAAGGCAGACCAGCCCGATGGTGTTGAACACCGCGAATACTTTTTGTCCGGTCGTACGTCTAAACACGGTATTCCCTCCTTTACCACAAACTGGTATCGCTGATCTTTCGGCTGATGGCGTTGCCGATGAACAGCACGATGAAGTTGACTACGGAATTGAACAGGTTGATGGCCGTGGAGAAGGAGTAGTCCGCGTCCACAATGCCCACCCGGTAGACATAGCTGGAAATAACGTCCGCCGTCTCATAGGTGGAAGGGCCGTACATCAGGATGATCTTTTCGTAGCCCACGTTCATGATCTGGCCCAGACGGAGGATCAGCAGCACCACGATGGTGGAAGCGATGCCCGGCAGGGTGATGTACAGGGTCTGTTTCCAGCGGCCTGCGCCGTCGATGACCGCAGCCTCGTAGAGCTCGGGGTCGATGGCTGCCAGGGCCGAGATGAAGATGATGGAGTTATACCCCAGGTGCTGCCAGATGTTGGAGCCGATGAACAGCGGCTGGAACCACTCTGGGCGGGAGATCAGGGCGCCGCCGTTGTCGCCGAAGAAGGCGGCGATCTGGGTCAGCAGACCGTTTGCCTTACAGAAGTCATTGAGGATGGACACCACGACCACCACGGAGATGAAGTAGGGCAGATACGAGATGGTCTGGGTGACTTTTTTGAAATACTTGTTGCGGACCTCGTTGAGACACAGGGCAAAGATGATGGGGAAGGGGAAGGAGAACAGCAGGCCGTAAAGGCTGATGGACAGGGTGTTGCGCAGGTTCCGCCAGAAGTTCGGTCCGTTGAAGTAGCGGATGAAGTTCTTGAGGCCGACAAACTCGCTGCCAAAAATGCCTTTGCGGATGTTGAAGTCCTGGAAAGCCATGACGATGCCGCCCATGGGCACGTAGTTGAAGATGATGAAGTAGGCCAGGGGGAACAGGGCCATGACATACAGGCTCCAGTTTCGGCGCAGGTCCCGCTTGATCAGCTTTCCGCGGGAGACCTGGATCTCCACCGCCTGGGAAGCGTCTTTCTTCAAAAGGAGTTCCTCCTCTCTCAAAATATAGAGAAAAGCGGGCCTCTCTCAGACAGTTTTTCTGACGGAGGCCCGCTTCCCGGTTATTTAGGTCTTAGCGAAAAGGAATGGTCCGACCCCTCGATCAGCGGGCGTAGTAGCGATCCAGGGCGGCTTGCTGCAGGTTCATGCAGTCCTCGATGCCCATGGACTTCAGGGTGTCGCGGTAGCTGTCGTAATCATCCAGGGACATCTGGCCCATGATGAACTTGACGTTGCACTCCTGGACATAGGCTTCGATGTCCGGATACATGGAGGCGTACTCGGTGTTTTCATCGGAAGTCATGGTCACACGGGTGGGCATGAAGGAGGTGGGGTCATTGGTGGACCAGACCTGATAGTTCTCCTGCAGGTAGTCAACCATCTGCTCGATCTGAGAGGCCTCATACCGCACGGGAGGATTCTTGGTCCAGAACTGCACCAGCACGGTGGCAGAGGAGATACCGTCCGGGTTGGAATAACGGAAGTCATACTCGCCGATGCGGTGGCCGTCCTCGGCCGCGTACCAGACGACGCCCTCCTGGTCATCCAGGCCATAGTTGGCGTTCAGATAGACATCCTCAGCGTAGAAGCCGTCGTTCCAGCGAATGGCTTCTTCGATGTGCTCGCCGGTGGCAGAGAACACCATGCAATAGCCGTTCATATGGTCAGAGCCAGCGCCGGCATTGCGGAAGGTGGGCGTGACCGCGTCAGAACCGCTCTTCACGGGCTGGGGAGCAGCCACCAGGAAGAAGTCGGGGTTGGTCGCGCCGCGGGTGACATAGGTGCCGCCCATACGGGTGCCGTAGTCGATCAGAGAACCGACCTTGTCGTTGAGCATCATGTCGTTGTCGGCAGTGATGCCGGTAGAAGTACGGGTGGCAAAATCCTTGTCCAGCAGGCCCTTGTTCCACCAGTCGTTGAGCAGGGCCAAGTAATCGCGGTACTGGTCGTCCAGAGGACCGTACTGCACTTTGTTGCCCCGCACATACCAGTAGGGAGCGGTGTCATAGCCGGCCATGAACTCGCCGAAGTCGATGCCGTACTTGGAGGTGTAGAAAGGAGCCTCGATGCCCAGCTGATCCTTAAAGGCAGTGAGAACAGTCTCCCACTCGTCATAGGTGGTGGGCACTTCCATGTTGACCTTGTCCAGGAAGTCCTGGCGGATGGCGATGCCCTGGTCGGCCACGCACTCGTCGCCCATGGTGAGCCACACGCCCCACATGCCGTACATGTTGCCCTCATCGCTCTTGGCGGCACGGCCGAAGTCTTCCTGAGAGTTGAGCCAGGAGACATAGTTGGGAGCGATGTCCAGGTAATCCATCATGTTGACGAAGTAGCCTTCCTTGATGGCGGCGTCCTCACCGGTGCGGTAGCTCTGACCGGCGTTGGGCTGGGAATAGGCCATGTCGGGCATTTCGTCGGAAGCGAACAGCAGGTTGAAGGCCTCGCCCTCGGTGCCGGAAGAAGGCACGATGAAGTCGATGTGGATCCCGGTCTTCTCCTCGTACCACTGCCAGAACTCGCCGTCATTGAAGTCGGCCAGCTCGCCCATGGAACCGGCCATGGGGTACCACAGAGACAGGGTCAGAGGCTCGGAGACGATGGGATAGGTCTGCTGATTGACCTTGCCGAACTCCACGTCAGAGACGGGGTAGCCCTCGGCCGTGGTCTCGCCGCCAGTGGAAGCGGGCTCGCTCACATCAGAGGTATCGGGGGTGCTGGTGTCAGCAGGCTCCGAGGTGGGCGTGCTCGTGTCGTTGCCGTTCGAGCCGGTGCTGGAGTTGTTGTTGCCGCCGCAAGCAGCCATGCAACCGATGATCAGCACCAGTGCCAGCGCCAGAGCAAGCAGTTTTTTGAGCTTCATGATTCTGATTTTCCTCCTGATTGATTTTTTCCGGATCGTCCGTCTGTTGCTCCCCATCCGTTCCCTAATCCCGCCACCCATTTTATTAAAGATGAGCAGAGACCTGGAACCACACGGCCCGTCTGCCGAAGCAGAACGACCCGCGGAGCCCAGAGGAACGGGCTTGACAAATCGCGCGGATCGACCCTTTACACCAGCCAGTATACGGCGGACAACTTCACTTTTCAAGTATCAAAATGAGAACCGATGGTATCAAAATCGGAACAAATCGAAAAACGATACGTTCTTCTCTCGACAAAATTCCCTTGTGCAAATTTTCTAACTTTTTCTCCACTTTTGATTTTGAATCAATAAATAATCCGATGATTCCCAAAAAATGTATTATAAAGCAAAAGAGCTTTACAGGCAAGATCCGACGGGGATCCCTCTTGCAAGAAATGCTTCTGTGGAGTATACTGAATGAAAAGAGTGTAGGAGGAAAGGCTATGGCAAGGATCCTAGTTGTTGGCAGCCTGAATATGGACACAGTATTGGAGGTAGCCCATTTACCGGCACCTGGGGAAACCGTGCTTTCCCGAAGCAAGCACTTGGTGCCCGGAGGAAAAGGGGCCAATGCCGCCTTTGCAGCGGGCCGACTGGGCGGAGATGCTGCCCTGCTGGGGTGTGTCGGCCGGGATGAGCCGGGCCGACTGCTGCTGGAAAGCCTGCGGGGGGCTGGGGTCGATGTGAGCGGTGTCCGGCAACTGGAGAATGTGGATACCGGCTGTGCGGTGATCCAGGTCGAGGACAGCGGCGAGAATTGCATTACGGTGGCGCAAGGAGCCAATTTGTACACAAATGAGGCCTTTGTCCAGGACCATGAAGAGACGATCGATGCCTGCGAAGTGTTGCTGCTGCAGCTGGAGATCCCATTCAGTGGGGTGTTGGCGGCAGCGGAGCGGGCCCACGCACATGGAAAAACAGTGATCCTGGATCCCGCACCAGCCCGAATGGATTTGCCGGAGGCGTTGTTCCGGGCTGCGGACTACGTGAAGCCCAACCAGGGGGAACTCAGTTTGCTGACTGGGTGCGATCCCGAGGAGTATGTCGCGGGCGCGCATCGATTGCAGCAGAAAGGTGCGCGAAATGTGTTGGTCTCTCTGGGAGAGCAGGGGGCCTACCTGCTGGAGGAAGACGGCCGGGAGACGAGGATCCCCGCTTACGTCGCGGGACCGACGGTAGACACCACGGCAGCAGGGGATTGCTTTACGGCGGCTTTCGCCTGTGGCCTTTGCCGGGGGCTGTCCCGGCAGGAAGCAGTTCGGTTCGCTGCGGTAGCGGCGGGCATTGCGGTGACGCGGAAGGGCGCACAACCGTCTATTCCCATTTTGGAGGAAGTTTTGGCACATTATTCATGAAGATAGCTCCATATTTCAAGGAAAACGATGGAAAATCAAAAGGCTTTCCGCACATCAAGGGCGGAAAGCCTTTCAACTTTACAAATGTGGGATCGATCCAAACCGGTCTGTTTCAAGGGCGCTTGGTGCCGGGATCGGTACGTTTGTGGGCCTGTTTGCGTTGGGCAAGGCGCTGGTCTGCCCCCAAAAAGACCATCATCCCGTAGGCGCCGGCAATGCGGGAGGAGAGGCGCTGGCCGTACCGGGCCTCCAATTCGGTGATGGACAGGTTGGTGCTGATCACGGTGGGCCGGTTTGCCAGCAGGCGGAGATTGAGGATGTCATACAGACAGGCGGACACGTACGCAGATTGAAATTCCGCTCCCAGGTCATCCAAAATCAGCAGATCGCAGTGGGCAACCTGAGTGGCGGTGTCCTCCATTTCGGAGTCCTCCGGGTGCTGGAAACGCTCCCGTTCCAGCGCCACGGCCAGACTCTGCACGGAGGAGTAGATGACGCCAAAGCCCTTTTCCAGGGCTGCTCCGGCAATGGCCAGAGAAAGGTGGGTCTTGCCCAGGCCGGTGCCGCCCATGAACAGCAGGCTGGGCGACTGGGTTCGAAACCGCTGGGCATAGTCCTGACAGGCCGCGAAGATGCTGCTCATCTGCTGATAGGCCCGATCATCGCCCCGATAGGGTTCCAGCGAAAAGGTGGCAAAGGTGCACTTTTCCAGCGGCACCTGCAGATTCAACCGGCGATAGGCCAGATCTCGCTGCAGCTTTCGGAAGCAATCGCACATCTCTCCGTTGACAAATCCCGTGTCTTTGCATTTCGGGCACACATACTTGGGCTCTAGATCCTCTCGAGACAGGCCGTTTTCCCGTAGCAGATGTTCGTAAGTCTCCCGCAGCTGCATCCCCTGTTCTTGGCGCTTTTTCAGCCGGCCGCGCACATCGCCCCCCGCCAACAGATCCTTGGCGGCTCTCGCCGCGTTGGAGGCCATCTCCTGGCGGACCTCAGCCGCCTGGGGACACCGGGACAAAAAGTCGTTCAAACGGTCTCGGGCGGCCTGTTCCGCAGCGGTGCGCCGCTGTTCCAGCTGAGCGTACGCTTCCCGGTAGATCTTTTTTCCGTATCCCATTTACATTCCCTCCGGCAGGTCGAAAAAGCTGATGGTCTCCATATCTTCCGTGCGGTAGCTCTTTTCGGGGCCGGTATGGGCACCCGGCACCTCCGCACGTTCCACGTCCTCGGGCGTTTGCAGGCCGTCCCGCTGCCATCGGCCCAGCACACGGTCTATGTACGCCGCAGAAAACTTACCCGTATTGTCCACGCAGCGTTCGTAGGCAGCGGCGATCATCTCCTGAGAGAAATGCCACTCATTGACCCACCGGTACGCGGCTTCTTCTTCCTTTTTGGAAGGAGAGCGCTTGGCCAGGCCGGCTGCAGCAGCGACCCGGCCCCAAGCCAGACGCTTTTCGTCCAACAGGCGGAGCTTTTCTTCCGCTGCCGCCAGGGTGTTCACCCCGCTGGCGCTCCAGTCCCGCACCACGCTTTCCACATAGGCTGTACTGGTCTTGCCCACGCTTTTGACATATTGCAGGAGCATGATCAGGACCTCAGGGGGCAGGCCATAGTCGTCACACCCGGCCAGGATCACATTGGTCATGGCCGGAGACAAAATGCCCAGCACCAGCTCGGCCTCCTGCAAGAGCTGACGCAGTGTCGCAGATTCCTTTAGTCGAGCGGCCAAGTAGTGGGCATCCGGCTTGAGAAACCGGCGGGGCGGGGCAGGCTTGTCTGAAGGGGCATTTGGGCATGGCGTAGCCGCCGCAGCGGGTTCGGACTCCTGAGCGGTCTTGTTTTGGGGGAGCTCCTCCTGAGGCACGGGGGCAAGGGCACTGCCCTGCTGGGCCAACAGGCCGCGCTGAACCCAATATTCCAAAGCCTCTTCCGCCTGCTCGGGGGTCATCCCCAGGGCGGTGCCAGCCTCCTGGGCAGAAAAGGGCCGCCCGGGATTGCGCAGCACCCACAGGATCACCTGAAGCTGTTCCTTTCCGGCCAGTTTGATGTGCCGGTCCACCAAAGCGCACGGAACCGCAAACACGGCATTCCACGCACCGATATCTAAAGTATACTGCATTGACGCTCCTTCTTCCTGCATCCACGTTCCCATACAGTATACCACACTTGACCGAAAGAAAAAAGATGCAGTTTTGTCTTGACGGGAGAAAAAAACTTTAGTATAATACTCACGCAGTCCCAATCGTGCTGGTGTGGCTCAGTCGGTAGAGCAGCTGATTCGTAATCAGCAGGTCAGCGGTTCGAGTCCGCTCACCAGCTCCACGAAAAACCCCGGAACCATGCGGTTCCCGGGGTTTTTCTTTTTATGCCGATTTCTGATTTGTTAGTAACGTGTTAGTAACGTCAACGCTTCCTATCGCAGAAACGAGCGAGTTTTGGTCTAAGTGCGTGTATATATTTGCGGTCGTAGAGTAGTCCGCATAGCCATGACAAGCTGCGGGACCTCCGGATTCACACCTGCCTTGACTGTTATGCTGGCAAACGTGCGGCGGGTGGAATACTCCGTTTTCATTAATAAAACCACCAAAAAACATTACTCTGACTCCAATTGATTAATATGTGGATATTGTAATTCTCTTTTCCAGACGGTCGTCAATCTCAATAAGACTTCTTTTCCCGTCTCGGAATGTGATGGACAAAAGGTGCGTTCCTTTTTTCTTCGCGCCAAGCGCAGCAGCATATCCAGCGCTTTTTCCACCGAAAACAGATGCAGCAGACGAACGCCTCATGGCGCTGGTCGAACTGATTTTTTCAGTTTCTTTCACCACCTCGATGGATTCAACCGTTTCTTTATTGATCTTCTGGGTCTTGATAACCGATATCAAGATATATGGGTCCCCAGATACCGGAGCGCATACAGACTTTCCTTTGAAATCTCCTGCAATGACTTTGTTCATACCATCCAACCTCCAGTTAAAATTTTATTCGTGACGGACAATGTTGGTAAAGGCGACCGCCTCTCCCAGAATTTCCACATCTTCCAAATCTTGCCCTATATATATCATATCAGCATACAGCGGATTGCACGGACGCAAAACAAGCCTTGATTCTTCTGGAAAATAGTATACCTTTTTTAGCGTTGCCTCGTCTCCGATGCGGACGGCGGCAATTTTGCCGTTTTCCACTTGCGGTTGTTGTCGGATGTACACAACATCCCCATCAAATATCCTGGCGTTAATCATGCTGTCCCCCGTACATCGGAGCGCAAAATCAGCCCGAATGTGGCCAGGTAGGTCCACAAATTCCTCAGTGGTCTCAACCGCCAGCATTGGTTTTCCGCATGGAATGGTGCCTATAAGCGGTAGTTTGTTTGTACTAGGCAAAGGAATAACATTTTTAATTTCCGGAGAAAAACGGTTGTCCGACGATTCCCACCCCACAAGGAAAGCCGGTGTTGTTTGCAAAACAGCAGCAAGAGGCTCTAATATTTCTGTAGGAAATTTTTCAATATCGTTGCTTTCATAACGGTAAATCGTTGCCCTGTGTTTCCCCAGTCTCCTAGCTACTTCATCCACAGATAACCCGATCTCTTCGCGCCTCTTTTTTATACGGTCTCCTATTTTCACAGCACAATTCCTCCTAACCACGTATCAATATACTAGCATATTTTTTGCAAAATTGCAATCGGCGCACCTTCATTCAGAGTGGCGTAGAAAAAAGCCCAATCTTCTTTTAGCCTCAGCAGGTGCCCGATCACGCCGTTTTGCCGTCCGGGCAAAACGGCGTGCCAGCGGTTTGCAGAAAAATGGCGGGTTCAAAAATAGTTTACAATTTCAATCTTGACTTTTTCTGACCATAGTGGTACAGTATGAATGTTGGTTAGCACTCGAAGAATCAGAGTGCTAAAAAAGTGCGAAGGGAGGCGCCGAAGATGGAGCTGTCTGGAAGACAGGGAAAGATCCTGTCCAGGGTGGTCCGGGAGTTTGTGGAGAGCGGCGAACCGGTAGGTTCCAAGCTCATTGCGGATGAGATCGGCGTTTCCTCGGCCACCGTGCGCAATGAGATGGCAGAGCTCATCGAGTTGGGTCTGTTGGAGCAGCCCCACACCTCCGCCGGCAGAGTGCCCAGTCCCCTGGGATACCGGGTCTTCGTGGACCGGCTGATGGTGGTGCCCAACCTTTCCACTGCAGAGCGGAGGGACATCGACCTGGCACTGGGAGACGGCAGCGCGGATCAGGAGCAGGTGCTCACCCGGGCGGTGCGTTTTTTGGCTGGAGCCACCCACTGTGCGGCACTGGTCACAGCACCGCAGGATCCCGGGGCCAAGGTACGGGCGGTGCAGCTGGTGCAGACCGGACGCAGGACTGCCATGCTGCTGCTGATGAGCAGCGCCGGCATGATGAAGAGCCGGGTGTTCCGGTGCGATTACGATCTGACAGGGGAGATGCTTCGGGTATTTTTCCGGGCGCTGAACGACCGGGTCACCGGCGTGGCGGTTCGGGACATCAATCCCGCGTTTTTGCAGAGCTTGGGCGTTTCTCTGGGACCGCTGGTGTCCCTGGTTCCTCCAGTGCTCAGTGCGCTGCTGGAGACCGCACAGGATACGCTGGAGACCCGGGTGATCCCCGCTGGGCAGCTCAATCTGCTGTATTATCCCGAGCTAGAGCACCGGCGGGTGATGGATCTGCTGGAAAACACCGGACGGCTGGAAAGCCTGCTCAGCAGGCGATCCGGGCGGGTCACGGTGCGGATCGGCCGGGAAACGGGACTGGGCGAGCTGCGGGACGCCGCTTTGTGTATGACCGGTTACCGGCTGTCCGGTGGGGATGCGGGTACATTGGCCGTATTGGGTCCCATGCGGATGGATTATCCCCGGTGCGTGGCCCTGCTGGAGTACCTGGCAGCAGAGACCGGCCGGATCCTCACGTTGCTGCAACAGGAAGACTGAATCGGACGAGAAAGGAGCGTTTTGCATATGGAAACGCAGGAATCCCGGGAAAAGACCGTTCCCGAGGAGGAAAAACCGGTGGAGCAGGCCGCTGAGCCGGCTGCGGAGAGCGCCGAGACCCCCGGCGAAGCTGCCGGAAAAAAGAAAAAGACCGCTAAAAAGAGTCAGATCGAGGAACAGCTGAAAAAGCTGGAGGGTGAATTTGCCGAACACAAGCAGCAGTACCTCCGGGTGCTGGCCGAGTACGACAACTTCCGCAAACGGACTCAAAATGAAAAGGCCGGGATCTACAACAATGCGGTTTCCGATACGGTACAGGCCCTGCTGCCGGTGGCGGACAACATCGAACGGGCGCTGGCCCAGGAAAATGCCTCTGCCGAGGATATGCGCAAGGGCGTGGAGATGATCCAGAATCAGATCGCCCAGGCCTTTGAAAAGCTGGGCCTTCAAGCCATCGGGGAAGCAGGGGAGACCTTCGACCCCAACCGGCACAACGCGGTGGCCCACATCGAGGATGAGACTTTGGGTGAGAGCGTCATCGCTGCAGTGTACCAGAAGGGCTATATGCTGGGAGACCGGGTGGTGCGCTGCGCTATGGTGCAGGTGGCCAACTAAGGCCTACGGCAGAAATGTCCGACTTTCCAGGTTCAATGAGCTGACACCGCTCCAATTGGGCGGATGATCATACAGCGAAAACTAAATTTTTTCAATAAAGGAAGGAATCATTTTATGGCAAAGACAATCGGTATCGACTTGGGTACGACCAACTCCTGCGTCGCCGTCATCGAGGGCGGCGAGCCTGTGGTCATCGCCAACGCCGAAGGCGCCCGGACCACCCCTTCTGTGGTGGCTTTTTCCCGGACTGGAGAGCGCATGGTGGGCCAGGTGGCTAAGCGCCAGGCGATCACCAACCCGGAACGCACCGTTTCCTCCATCAAGCGGGAAATGGGCAGCGACTACAAGGTCACCATCGATGGCAAGAGCTACACGCCTCAGGAGATCTCCGCCATGATCCTGCAGAAGCTGAAGGCCGATGCGGAGGCCTATCTGGGCGAGACCGTCACCAGTGCCGTCATCACTGTGCCCGCCTACTTCACCGACGCGCAGCGCCAGGCCACCAAGGACGCCGGGAAGATCGCCGGACTGGATGTCAAGCGTATCATCAACGAACCCACCGCCGCGGCGCTGTCCTACGGTGTGGATAAGGACGCCGATCAGAAGGTCATGGTCTATGACCTGGGCGGCGGCACCTTCGATGTGTCCATCATCGAGATGGGCGACGGTGTTCAGGAGGTGCTGGCCACTGCGGGCAACAACCGCCTGGGCGGCGACGACTTCGACCAGCGGATCATCGACTGGATCCTCCAGAACTTCAAGGCCGAGCAGGGCATCGACCTCTCCGGCGACAAGATGGCTCTGCAGCGCATTAAGGAAGCTGCTGAAAAGGCCAAGATCGAATTGTCCGGCGTTACCAGCGCGGCCATCAACCTGCCCTTTATCACCGCCGATGCCTCCGGCCCCAAGCACCTGGACATGACCCTGTCCCGGGCCAAGTTCAACGAGCTCACCGCCGACCTGGTGGAAAAGACCATGGGTCCCGTGCGGCAGGCGCTGGCCGACAGCGGTCTCTCCATCAACGAAATCGCCAAGGTGCTGCTGGTGGGTGGTTCCTCCCGGATCCCCGCCGTGCAGGACGCCGTGAAGAACTTCATCGGCAAAGAGCCCTTCAAGGGCATCAACCCCGATGAATGTGTGGCCATCGGTGCAGCCATCCAGGCGGGCGTGCTGGGCGGTGAGGTCCAGGGCCTGCTGCTGCTGGACGTCACGCCCCTGTCCTTGGGCGTGGAGACCATGGGCGGCGTCATGACCCGGATCATCGACCGCAACACCACCATTCCCACCAAGAAGAGCCAGATCTTCTCCACCGCCGCAGACGGCCAGACCCAGGTGGAGGTCAACGTCCTCCAGGGCGAACGCGAGTTTGCCCGGGACAACAAGCAGCTGGGCCTGTTCAAGCTGGACGGCATCGCTCCGGCGCCCCGCGGCATCCCCCAGATCGAGGTGACTTTTGACATCGACGCAAACGGCATCGTGAACGTCTCTGCCAAGGACCTGGGCACCGGCAAGGAACAGCACATCACCATCTCCTCCAGCTCCAACATGAGCAAGGAGGACATCGATAAGGCCGTGAAAGCGGCGGAGCAGTTTGCCGAAGAGGATAAAAAGCGCCGGGAGGAAGTGGACACCCGGAACAATGCGGAGAATGTGTGCTACACCGCCGAGAAGCTGATCTCCGACAGCGGTGACAAGCTGCCCCAGGCCGATAAGGATGAGATCACCAACAAGGTGGCCAACCTGCGGGGCAAGCTGCAGACCGGCACCGTGGAGGAGCTCAAGGCCGGTATGGATGAAGTCCAAAAGGCCGTGTACGCTGCCAGCGAGAAGCTGTATCAGCAAAACGGCGGACCCAACGGTCCCATGGGCGGCGATCCCGGCACGCCTGGCTCCGGCAATGACGGCGGCAATGGCGGCAACGGGAACGTCTACGACGCAGATTATAAGGACGTCAACTGAGTTTGCATCGGGCAGATCCACTCAATCGAATCATCGGCGGTCGCGCCAGAGAGGCAATTCCTTTGGCGCGATTTGCCCTGCCTGAGAAGACGGAGGTAAAATGTGCAGATCCAGGAAATTGAGTTTTCGCTGAAGGATGGCCGCAAGGCCGTTCTGCGCTGCGCCGGTCCGGAGGACGTGGAGGGCACGCTCCATTATTTGCGGGTGTCCGCCGGGGAAACGGAATTTATCCTCCGATATCCCGAGGAGTGCGACAAATATACCCCGGAGAAAGAACTGGCCTTTTTTGAGCGGTTCAACACCTCTCCTACCGATGTGATGCTTCTGTGCCTGGTGGACGGCGTGGTGGCGGGCAACTGTCAGATCACGTTCAACAGCGCCATCAAGACCCGGCACCGGGCCAGTGTAGCCGTTGGCCTCATGAGCGAATACTGGAACCTGGGCATCGGGACGAAGATGCTCGAGGTGATGATCCGCCTAGCCGAGGAGCGGGCGGACGTCACCCAGATGGAGCTGGAATTTGTGGAAGGCAACGATCGGGCAAGGCATCTCTATGAGAAGATGGGGTTCCGGATCACGGGGGTCAGGCCCAATGCCATCCGGCTGAAGGACGGGACGCTGCTCAACGGGTATGAGATGGTCCGGGAGATCCGGCGTTCGTAAGCAGCTGTTCGGGCAGGAAAAGGTTTCGATCAAACTGACCGAAGGCTCAGTGGGTTCTTTTGATTTCTGTTTCTCCCAAAGAAAAAGGAACAGTCGGGCAGAAAAAGGTGCGCATCTAAATCAACTGGGTGCGAAGCGGGTTCTTTTTGGTTCTTTTTCTTCCCTAAGAAAAAGAACAAGGAGTTGGTATACAAGTGGCGGACAAACGAGATTACTATGAGGTGCTGGGGGTCGCAAAGGGCGCTTCCGAGGACGAGATCAAAAAGGCGTACCGGACCATGGCAAAGAAATACCACCCGGACCTGAACCCCGGCGACAAGGAAGCCGAGGCCAAGTTCAAGGAGGTCAACGAGGCGTACGAGGTGCTTTCCGATAGCGGCAAGCGCGCCCGATACGATCAGTTCGGTCACGCCGGGGTGGATCCCAATTTCGGCGGAGGCGCAGGAGGCGGGAGCCCCTTTACCGGTGGGTTCGATTTCACCGATATATTCGACAGCTTCTTTGGCGGCTTCGGAGGAAGCGGTCGGCGTGCCAATCCCAATGCGCCCCAGCGGGGCACCGATGTGCAGGCCAATGTGGCGGTGTCCTTTGAGGAGGCCGCCAAGGGTGCTGAGAAAAAGATCAACTATCAGGTCATCGACACCTGTGAGGACTGCCACGGCACCGGGGCTGCGCCGGGGACCTCTCCCAAAACCTGTCCCAACTGCGGCGGCACCGGGCAGGTACGCATCAGCCAGCGCACGCCCTTTGGGGTGATCCAATCCAGTCAGACCTGTGATAAATGCCACGGCACCGGCCGGATCATCGAGACGCCCTGTAAGACCTGCGGAGGACAGGGCCGGGTGCGCCGGAAGAAGACCATCGAGATCACAGTGCCTGCGGGCATCGACGACGAACAGATCCTCAACGTAGGGGGCAAGGGCAATGCCGGCGCCAACGGCGGCCCTCCCGGGGACCTGCATGTGTATGTTTCCGTGCGGCCCCATCCGGTGTTCGAACGCCGAGGAAACGACGTGTGGTGTGAAATGCCCATCACCTTTACCCAGGCAGCCTTGGGCGCAGATGTGGAGGTGCCCACTCTGGACGGGAAGGTCAGCTACCATGTGCACGAGGGGACCCAGCCCGGAGATGTATTCCGCCTGAAGGGCAAGGGCATCCAGGGGCTGCAGTCCCGGACCAAGGGCGACCAGTACGTACAGATCACCGTGGAGGTCCCCAAAAACCTCTCCGAAAAGCAAAAAGAGCTGCTTCGCCAGTTGGATGCCGACACCGGCGAGAAAAACTACCAAAAACGCAAGAGCTTTTTCGGCAAGCTCAAGGACATGTTCGGCGACTAAGCGTCTCCATGATCAAAACCGTCTGCTCCCCATTTCGGTGTGCAGGCGGTTTTTATGTAGCCGGTCATCGATCGACTTGTCCCCCTCGGGGCGGGTTTCTGAACAGGAAGACCTGTTCCTCTTGCGGATCCGGCTGGACGTATACGAGTTCAAAGCCCTCCAACAGGCGGAGCGCCTCCGAACGGTCATACGGATGCAGGAGCATCCCGCGACGATTCCCGGCTGTGTACCGGATGCTCCCATCGTCCAGGATCTCATGGGGAAGGGATCGATCGTCCTCCTCCGGCCGATCCAAGGCTACCCAGATCAGGCCGCCCGGCTTGGTGATGCGGCACAGCTCCGTCAGCGCCCGTTTTGCATCGGCCACGCACATGTGGTCCAGCACGGAGTTCGCCACCACGCCGTCAAAAAAGCCGTCCGGATACCCGGTGGCCAAAATGTCGGCGGTCTTTACGCGGGACCCGTCAAAGCCGTAGTGCTCCAGCCCCATGCGGGTGAATCCTGCCGCCGAAGGAGCGACGTCGAAGCTGTACACTTCGAATCCGTTGGAGGCCAGGGCCAGGGAAAACCCGCCGTATCCGCAGGCGGCGTCACAGACCCGGACCACGCCCTTTTCCTTCAGCAGGTCGATGGCATGTGACTTTAGCCGATAGAAGCGTTCCAGATACGTCAGCAGTGCGTTGCCGTCCTCCTGCGACCAAAGCTCTTCCCAGAGATTTCCATTCATCCAGATCCCTCCAAAAGCGTGATATTCCCGCATTATACCGCGAAGCACCGGGAAAGTCAAGGTCCGGGAAAACCCGTTGCAATCGGTGGGCCCCTGTGCTATACTGATTCCTGTATGGGTGGATCAGGGGAATGAGACGCCCCATTTTTCGGAGAGAAGGCGGCAATCGTGCAGTGGATCAACGCCCAAAAGATCTGCAAGGGTATGGAGCTGGGGGAGATCCCGCCCCCCAGGTCCATTTTTCGGGATGTGCTGAAGGTGGCATGGCCTTCGGTGCTGGAATCGTTTTTTGTGAATCTGGCCGGTCTAGTGGATACCATCATGGTGGGCGGGATCGGTTCCTATGCCATTGCGGCGGTGGGGCTGACCACCCAGCCCAAGTTTTTGGGACTGGCCATTTTTCTTTCCTTGAATGTGGCGGTTTCCGCCATTGTGGCCCGACGCAAGGGGGCAGAGGACCGGGAAAGCGCCAACCGGGTGGTGCGCATGCTGCTGTTGGTGACGTTGGCCCTGGCGGCAGTGATCAGCGTGGTGTTCGTGGTGTTTGCCAGCCCCATCGTGCATTTGGTGGGTTCCCAGCCGGATACCCATGACGCAGCCGTGGCGTATTTGCGGATCATCATGGGCGGCATGGTCTTCAATGTGGTGTCTCTGGTCCTCAATGCGGCCCAGCGGGGCGCGGGCAATACCCGCATCGCCATGACCACCAACGTGATCTCCAACAGCGTCAACGTGGTGTTCAATTACCTGCTCATCGGCGGTCATTTCGGCTTTCCCAAGCTGGGTATCCAGGGAGCCGCCATCGCCACGGTGCTGGGCACGGTATGTGCCTGCGCGTTGAGTCTTCGGTCCGTGCTCAAGGGCGGGTTCATCGACCTGCGCAGCGTCAAGGGTTGGATCGCCGACCACATGAGCATCCGGTCGGTGTTCAACGTGGGTTCCAGTGCCTTTGTGGAGCAGATCTGTATGCGCATCGGGTTTTTACTGTTCTCCATGACGGTGGCTCGTCTGGGCACAACGGAAATGGCCTCGCACCAGATCGGCATGAACCTGATGAGCATGTCCTTCTCCATTGGCGACGGTTTCTCTGTGGCGGCGGTGACGCTCATTGGCCAGAGTCTGGGCCGCAGGCGGCCGGATATGGCCAAGATCTACGGCAATGTGTGCCAAAAGATCGGTCTGCTGTGCGCCTGCGTGATCTCCACGGTGTACTTTATCTTTGGCAGGAACATCTTCACCCTGTTCACCGATGAAGTCCCCATTTTGAATTATGGCGCTACGATCATGCGGATCCTCAGTGTCATGCTGTTCCTGCAGATCGAACAGGTGGTGCTCTTCGGATGCCTGCGCGGCGCAGGAGATACCCGGTTTACGGCGCTGGTCTCTCTCATCAGCGTGACCTTCATCCGGCCGGGCATGAGCTGGCTGCTGTGCTATCCCTTGGGCTTTGGCCTCATCGGCGCATGGATGGGCACGTTCTGCGACCAGGCGGTGCGGTTCACTCTGTCCCTGATCCGTTTCCGAAAGGGCCATTGGACGCAATTGAAATTGTAAAAAAAGCGGCATGGGGACGATCTCCTGCAAAAAATTGACAGTCATAACGGATTTCTTTCGTGCAAGAATACGTACTGCAAACGCAAAAACACACGAAGGAGAGAAAGGTATGAAGAACAATTCCGTTATGGTCCCCGAGGCCAAGGAAGCGATGGAGCGTTTTAAGATGGAAGCCGCCAACGAGGTGGGCGTCAGCCTGAAGCAGGGCTACAACGGCGAACTGACCTCCCGTCAGGCCGGCTCCGTGGGTGGACAGATGGTCAAGAAAATGATCGAGAGCTACGAGAAGGGCCTGAAGTAACCCAACAGCCCGAAAACGCCCTGCCAAGCCTGGCAGGGCGTTTTCCTATTCATAATCCTCCAGCACAGCCTTCACTGCAGACATCCCCGTGACCCGCACGCCCTGTTCCAGGTATTCCCGGTCTGCCTGGGGCAGCAGGTACACCTGGATGGGTGCGGTGAGGAAAGGTTCGCTCTCCCCGGCCCGAAAGACCCCCACCTGCCCCCGGTACAGCGTGATGAGATACGTCTCCCGGTCCGCTGCCGGCGTCTCGGAGGCGGGCGGCGCGGTTGATCCCACAGGCTGGGTGGGTTTTTCGCTGGTTTCTTGACTTGCGGCGGCATTTGGACTATAATAGCTGGCGTAGGCCTGCTGGGCGGTGTTTTCCAGGTCCCGCTTCAGGCCCCGTGCGCTCCAGGCCGTTGCCATTGCAATGGCGGCGACCAAGAGCAGCCATACAGTGGATCGCTTTACAGTACCGGCATTGCCGTGTTTCATGGGGATCACCTCCGGGATAGTATGTGCCATTTTCTGGCGGGTATACTGTCTCTGGTTCAGTTGAAAGGAGGCTGCTTATGCCGCGTAAGGAAGATATGAACAAGTACACCACCGTCTACGACCGACCCGCTTCCCAGCGCACCGAGGGCGAGCTGGCCCAGTCCGCCGGGGCTACGGCCCGGACCGTG
Source organism: uncultured Clostridia bacterium (assembly GCA_947632385.1). Classification (GTDB taxonomy): domain Bacteria; phylum Bacillota; class Clostridia; order Oscillospirales; family Acutalibacteraceae; genus Acutalibacter. The sequence goes on from CANRPD010000018.1 coordinate 30,923, forward strand.
GGCGGCATGGTGTGGAAATTGATCAAGACCGTCTTTTGGGTGGCAGCCATCACCGGGGTGCTGGTGTTTTTGTCCGTGGCTGCCACCATCCTCAGCTATCGGAACGCGGAGCCCCCCAACATCTCTGCCATGAAGCTCAGCTACTCCAGCATCGTCTATCTGGATGACACGGAGGGCAACGCCACGGAATATATGTCCCTGTACGCCAACGAAAACCGGGTGTGGGTGCCCCTGGAGGACATCCCCATCTATATGACCACCGCCCAGATCGCCATTGAGGATCACCGCTTCATGGAGCACCAGGGCGTGGACTGGAAAGGGACCCTGGGCGCCGTGTACAAGCTGGCCACCGGCATGGAGGGCGGCGGCGGTTCGACGTTGGACCAGCAGCTCATCAAGAACATCACCGGTGAGAACCGGGTGAGCATCAAGCGCAAGGTCAAGGAGATCTTCACCGCCCTGAACCTGGAGGCCGGATATACCGACGAGACCGGCGTGCACCACGCGGGCTATACCAAGGAGGAGATCCTGGAGGCCTACCTCAACGTGGTCAACTACGGCGGCCAATGCCAGGGCGTGGAGGCTGCCGCCAACTACTACTTCAACAAATCCATCGGTCAGTGCACCCTGGCGGAGTGCGCCATCATCGCGGGCATCACCCAGAACCCCTACCAGTTCAACCCCATGCTCTTCCCCGATGAGTGCAAGGAGCGCGCCGAGGACGTGCTGTTCCGCATGAACGAGCTGTCCCAGCAGGGGCTGCTGTCCACCCGGCTGACCACCCCCATCACCGAGAGCGAATACCGCGCCGCCCTGGCGGAGCTGGAGCAGATCGACTTTTTGGGTGTGGAGGATGAGGCTTCCAGTGCGGACGCCCCGGCCGACGATACCGATCCCCGGGTGTGGAACTGGTATATCGACCTCATGTTTGACGATGTGGTCAGCGACCTGATGGACAAGTACGGCTACAGCTACGACCTGGCGGTGGATATGATGTACAATGCCGGCTTGGAGATCCACTGCGCCATGGACGCGGGTTTCCAGCGGGACATGGAGAATTTCTTCCTCACCCGCACCGACGTCCTGGCCGAGGATCCCGCCATCGAGCTGGGCTTCTATATGATGGACCCCTACACCGGCCGGGTCATGGCCGTGGTGGGCAGCCGGCAGGAGCGCAAACAGGTCCGCCTGATGAACTTTGCCACCGATGCCCGCCGGCAGTCCGGCTCCGCCATCAAGCCCGTCAGCCCCTACGCGGTGGGCCTCATCACCGGCGCCATCACCTATTCCACCGTCCTCAAGGACCAGCCCCTGCCCGATTATCCCGACAACGGTCCCAGCAACTTCTCCGGCGTGTATACCGAATTCATGAACGTGGACGCCGCCATCGAGGAGTCCCAGAACGCCCCGGCGGCCTGGCTGTGCAACGAGGTCACCCCCGAGGCCTGCTATGACTTCCTGGTCAATTCCCTGCACTTCACCACCCTGGAGGAGGAGGACTCCCACAGCATCGCCGCCATGGCTCTGGGCGGCCAGAGCTGGGGCGTCACCGTCCGGGATCTGGTGTCCGGCTATCAGATCTACGCAAACGGCGGGATCTACCACAAGCCCATCACCTACTACTACGTCCGGGACCACGAGGGCAACGTCATCCTGGACAACCGGGCGGACGTCAACCCCGGCGAGCAGGTCATGTCCCTGGAGAACGCCACGGTGATGAACAAGCTGCTCCAATGCCCGGTCCACGGCGACCGGGGCACCCTCACCGCCTTCTTCAACGACATGAGCATCCCCGTCTTTGGCAAGACCGGCACCACCGACGACCGCTACGACCTGTGGACCGTCCTGGGCACGCCCTTCTGCGTGATGGGCCTGTGGAACGGCTACGAATACAACGACGAGCTCACGGATTCCAACTCCAGCCGCCGCACTCTCCGGGCCCTCACGGATTACCTCCTGGAGCACTACGACTGGTCCTCCAGCGGGGAGTGGGTCCTCAGCGAGAACGTGGTGTCCCGCACCTTCTGCCGGGACAGCGGCAAGCTGGCCGGCCCCAACTGCACGGACAACGACATCGGCTGGTACGCCACGGACAACATGCCCGGCACCTGCAACGGCACCACGGACCACGTCACCGGGAAGAACAATTCCCCTTCTCCGTCCCCGTCTCCCTCCGTGTCGCCTTCTCCTTCGGTGTCGCCCTCTCCGTCTGTGTCGCCGTCGCCCTCGGTGGAGCCCTCGCCCTCCGTGCAGCCCACGCCCAGTCTGGAGCCTCCCGTTTCCTCCGAACCCCAGCCCCCTGTCTCCAACACGCCCGAACCCCCGGTCTCCTCGGAACCGGAGCCTCCGGAATCCACCGAGCCCGAGCCGCCTGTTTCCTCCGAGCCCGAACCGCCTGAGCCCCCGGTGTCCTCCGAGCCCTCGGTCCCGGATCCCGGACCCGGCCCGGAAGAGGGTCCCGGCGGCCCGGAGGGTTGACCGCCGGACGGCCTGCGGCATATGCTGAAAGCAGGGTCGTCCTTCGCCGGACGGCCGATGAATGAAGAAAGGTTCTGATCGTTTTATGGCACTGATCGTGCAGAAGTTTGGCGGGACCTCCGTGGCGGATGCCCAGCGCATCGCCAATGTGGCGGACATCGTCACCCAGGCCTACCGGGCCGGGAACGATGTGATCGCCGTGGTCTCCGCCCAGGGCGACACCACCGACGACCTGGAGGCCAAGGGCCGGGAGATCGACCCCAGCCCCTCCCGCCGGGAAATGGACGTGCTGGTGGCCGCCGGGGAACAGATCTCCGCTGCCCTGCTGTCCATGGCCATCCAGCGCATGGGTTTTCCGGCCGTGTCGCTGCTGGGCTGGCAGGTGGGCCTGGAGACCACCTCCGCCCACGGTGAGGCCCGGATCCGCCGGGTGCGGGAGGACCGCATCCGCAAGGAACTGGACCAGCGGCGCATCGTGGTGGTGGCCGGCTTCCAGGGCATCGACCGTTCCGGCGATGTCACCACCATCGGCCGGGGCGGCTCCGACACCAGCGCGGTGGCCATCGCCGCCGCCATGCATGCGGACCTCTGTCAGATCTACACCGATGTGGACGGCGTCTACACCGCCGACCCCCGGAAGGTCCCCGGTGCCCGCAAGCTGGACACCATCTCCTACGACGAAATGCTGGAGCTGGCGACCCTGGGGGCCCAGGTGCTCCACAACCGCTCTGTGGAAATGGCCAAAAAATACAACATCCAGTTGGAAGTGCTTTCCAGCCTCACCCGCAAGCCGGGGACCATCGTAAAGGAGAAACGGAACATGGAAAAGATGCTCATCAGCAGCGTGACAAAGGACGAGAATTCCGCCCGGATCTCGGTGATCGGCGTGCCGGACCGGCCCGGTCTGGCGTTTAAGATCTTCTCCTGCCTGGCGGCCAAGGGCGTCAACGTGGACGTGATCCTCCAGTCCATCGGCCGCAACGGCACCAAGGATATCAGCTTCACCGTCACCACGGATAAGATGGAAGAGGCCATCGGCCTGCTGCAGGAGCATCTGGAGACCTGGGGCGCCACCTCCATCGTCTCCGACGAAAACGTGGCCAAGGTGTCCATCGTGGGCGCGGGCATGGAGACCCATCCTGGCGTGGCCGCCCAGATGTTTGAGGCCCTGTTCGGCGAAAACATCAACATCCAGATGATCTCCACCAGTGAGATCAAGGTCACGGTGCTGGTGAACAAAAAGGATGCCGACCTGGCGGTGCGGGCCATCCATGAAAAATTTTTCGGCGCCGACTGACCTTTCCTGGACACCCAGACATTGCACACGGTTGCGCGGTCTAAAATCACCCCCGGCGGGCACACTGATGCCGGGGGTGATTTTCAGTGAACGAGCCGTTTTACTGGAGCGGCGGGCCGGTGATGGACCCGCTGCCCATGGGGATGTATCCCATGCTGGACCTGGATCTGCGCTACTACCCGGAGGAGATCCGGGAGGCGCTGGAGCAGTACCGGGACGAGATCCATTCGGCGGAGGACCTGCGGCGCATCGCGCTGGGTCTGCTGCGCCGGCGTTGAGGGGAGGCGGGCAGGGGAGACCTGTCCGCTTCTTTTTTTGCAAAAAGGGTTGCTTTTTCGGCCCAAATGCCGTATAATAACAAGCGGTTTCAAGCCGGTGTGTTGGAATTGGCAGACGAGGTGGACTCAAAATCCATTGCCAGCGATGGCGTGCGGGTTCAAGTCCCGCCACCGGCACCACTCCAGGTGTCCGCAGGGGGGTTCTTTCCCCTGCGAACACCTTTTTCTGTTTCTGCTTCCCTTGGATCGCCCATCCTTCCGATCATGCGGCTGGACCCCGTTGGTCCAGCTGGCGTGCAGTTTCCGGCAAACCCCAGTACGGAGAGAAGCAGGAAGGTATCAGATGTGTCCACCCCCAAAAAACGCCCCGGTCCCTCCCCTAAAAAGGAGAAAGACCGGGGCGTCCCCCTCAAAACACGATGGCCACCTTGAGATCCCCATATTTCCCCGACGCGCAGTCAAACGCCTTCTCCCACTCCTCGATGGGGAAGGTCCGGGTGACGACGCCATCCGTCCGCAGGTTGCCATTGGCGATGTTCTCGATGACGAAGGGATAGCAGTAGGGGCTCAGGTGGGAGCCCAGCACGTCCAGCTCCTTCCGGTCCCCGATGATGGACCAGTCCACCGTGGCGGGCTCGCCGAAGACGCTGAACTCCACGAACCGCCCCAGCTTCCGCACCATATTGAGGCCCTGCTGGACGCTGGAGGGATGGCCCGTGGCCTCGATGTAGATGTCGCACCCGTACCCCTCCGTCAGGTCCAGCACCTGCTGCACCACATCTTCCTTCCCGGGGTTCATCACCCGGTCCGCGCCGAATTCTTTGGCCTTCTCCAGCCGGCTGTCGATCATGTCCAGCACGATGAGCTTCGCGGGGTTGTGCATCCGGGCATAGGTCACCATGCCCAGCCCCAGCGTCCCCGCCCCGGAGATCACCACCACGTCGTCCGGGGTGATCTGCGCCCGGTCCACCGCGTGCTTCGAGCACCCATAGGGCTCGATGAGCAGCGCCTGTTCCAGGGGCAGGGACTCCGGCACCCGGGAGATCACCGCGGTCTTGGGGTACCGGACGTACTCCGCCATGCCGCCGTTGTTGCCCTTCTGGAACCCAAACGTGGCGTGGGGCTGGCACATCCAGTACCGCCCGCTCTTGCAGAACCGGCACTCCCCGCAGGGAACGATCTGGTCGGCGGTGATGCGCTCCCCCAGGGAGAACCCCCGCACGTTTTCGCCCATCTCCACGATGTGCCCCAAAAACTCGTGCCCCGGGATGAACGGCGGCGCCACCCACATGGGCTGCACGCTGTCCCCCCAGAACATGGCGGCGCCGTGCCAGCACTTCAGGTCCCCGGCGCACACGCCGCAGCCCTCGGTGCGGATGATGATGTCGTCCGGCCCGCACACAGGCGTGGGGTACGACGGCTCAAAACGGTAGTCGCCCTTTCCATAGGCGACCAGCGCCTTCATGGTCTCCGGAATGTTTCGCATGGGATCCGCTCCTCTGTGTGCCGCCGCCAACCCGGCGGCGGTTATTTTTTTTATTGTAGCATACCCCGCCGCCCCCGTCAAACCTCTTGTCCGCGCTCTTTGGACTTTTTCCCGCGGCCACCCGCAAAATCCGTCTGTCAAGGAAACATACTTGTCAAACGCGCGCTTCCAAAACCCGCCTATTTCCTGCACAAACTCCGTTTGTCAAGTCTATTTGCTTGTCAATTTTCCCTCCTCCGCCGGTTTCGGCCCCATTCCGCCAAATGTAAACAATTTGTGAATTTTTTCCATTTGTTTCCCTTTTGGGGGAAACTTACCCCCTTTTAAAGGGGGATATATGGGAGGACTTTTTGTCCGTGCCCGGACTGGCCAAGCCGCGGTCCGTGGCCGGACTGGCCGTGTCGCGGGGCGCGCGGTCCCCGCGCGGACGCCTACTGGAAAAAAGTGGACCGTCGCGCCCGGCACCTGGCGGTGCAGGCCAGTGTCGCGGGCCAGCGCCGACAAACCGAGAGTGGGCCGTCGCGCCCGTTAGTTCCCGGTTTCCGCAAGTCTCCGCTGCGAACCTCCCCAATTTGCACCAATCCCGCCAAAATGGCTCTTTTCGCAGCTCCAACCCGCTCAATTCCCCCTTTGAACGTGCCGGAACCCGACACTGCCCCACCAAAAATTCCATCTCGCCCGCCCCACCCACCTCCCCCGTCTCGCCACCTGCTCCGCAGGCGCTTTTGCTCCGCAAAAGGGAGGGATGGGGTCGAAGTTCAGACCCCATCCCTCCGCGAGACGGCGCCCCTGCCCGGGCAGGCCAAGCCGCGGTCCGTGGCCGGACTGGCCGTGTCGCGGGGCGCGCGGTCCCCGCGCGGACGCCTACTGGACGAAAATAGGTCGTCGCGCCCGCCGGTGGCCCGGCAGGCCAGGTCGCGGCCCCTGCCGGGGCAGGGCAAGCCGCGGTCCGTGCCCGGACGGGGCAAAGCCGCACCACAGAGCCTACTGGAAAAAAGTGGGTCGTCGCGCCCGGCACCTGGCGGTGCAGGCCAGGTCGCGGCCCCTGCCGGGGCAGGGCAAGTCGCGCCTGGGCTTCTTCATTCGTCCAGTCCAATACCGCGCCGAACGTGTCTGGAACCCGCCCGTGCCCCTCCAAAACCGCCCCGAACCCTGCACCAACTCTGCTCCTGCCTGTAGGTTTGTCAATGATATTGGACAGTGGAAGGGAAAGGATTAGAGAAGAAAGAGAGGAGTTTCTCACGAGGGG
>CANRPD010000019.1 GCA_947632385.1 uncultured Clostridia bacterium
CCCACCCCCCTCCCCCGTCTCGCCGCCTGCCTGCGGCAGGCGCTTTTGCTCCGCAAAAGAGGGCGTGGGGCCCAAAACCAGGCCCCACGCCCTGCGAGACGGCACCCCGTGCGGGGCGGCAATGCCGCGTTCCAGCGCCTATTCGAAATCAGTGGCTCGTCGCGCCCGCCCGTGCCCGGGCAGGGCAAGTCGCGCCTCGCGCGGTCCCCGCGCGGATGCGTACTTGCAATCAGTGGGTCGTCGCGCCCACAGGTGGCCCTGTTGGCCTGGGTCGCGGGCCAGCGCCTACTATTTTCAAATGGCTCGTCGCGCCCGGAAGTCTGCAAAAGGCGCGAACCGGTCCGCAGCGGGTCAAAATGCCCCCTGAACGTGTCCCCAAGTCCCCCGCAGCCCGGCCCCTGCGGCTCTCAGATCACTTTCAGGCTGCGCCACTTGCCGCCCCGGTACCGCAGCAGGTCCAGAACGGCCTTCACGGTCCAATCCAGGCCCATGGCCAGGGCGATGCCCACCACCCCCAGGTGCAGCCCCAGCGCCAGCAGGAAGGACAGCGCCGTGCGCAGCACCACCGTGCAGAAGATGGCCGACAGCATGGCGAACCGCACGTCTCCGGCGGCCCGCAGCCCCGCCGCCAGGGGCATGGAGAAGGGCTGGACCACGGCGGAGAAGAGGTTGTGGATCACCACGATGATGAAGACCAGCCGCTTGGTCTCGGCGGTCACGTCGTATAGCGGCAGGATGGCCGGAAGCAGCAGCAGCACCACCGCATTCCAGAGCACCGCCAGGCACACCGTCAGCCGGGTGAGCTTGCGCATGTAGTAGTCCGCGGCGTCGGCGTCCCCCGCGCCCATGCACTGCCCCACCACCGTGATGTATACGGGAGACAGGGCCACGTTCACCAGAGCGGCAAAGCTCCAGATGGTCTGGCCGATGCCGTTGGCGGCGATCTGCACGGTGCCCAGGGTGGCGATGAGGGAGCCCAGCACCACCTTGGCCAGTTGGAAAAGCCCGTTCTCGATGCCGCCCGGCACCGCGATCTTGAGGATGCGCCGGGCCATGGCCCGGTGGATGCGCAGGGCCAGCCGGGGCCGCAGGGAGACGGGGCTCTCCGGCCGCAGGCACAGGGCGGTCATCAGGCAGGCGGCAAACACCCAGGACAGCGTGGTGGGCCAGGCCACGCCCGCCGCCCCGGCCCTCAGCACAAACACGCCCACGGCGTTGCCCGCCACGTTGAGGAGGTTCATGGCCATGGAGACGAACATGGTTGTGCGGGTCTTGCCCATGCTGCGGTAGAGCGCCGCCCCCGCGTTGTAGAGGGCGTTGGCCGGGAAGGAAAGGGTGACGATGCCCAGATACACCCGGCAGGCGTCCATCACCGGGGGCTCCACGCTGCCGTAGAGGCCGGAGAGGACGGCGTTTCCGAAGATCAGCATCACCGCCGTGCACACCAGGGACAGCACCGCGTTGATGTGGAAGATCTGCGAGGCGGCAAGGTCGGCGTTTTCCCGGTCTCCGCTGCCCAGATATTGGGAGACCACCACCGCGCCGCCGGTGGCCACCGCGGTGAAGAGGTAGATGAAGATGGTGTAGACCATGGTGTCCAGGGATACGCCGGAGACCGTGGCCTCCCCGGCGTAGCTGACCATCAGCGTGTCGGCCAGGCCCACCACCACCTGAAGCAGCTGCTCGATGAGCAGGGGGACGATCATGGCCCAGAGGGCGGCGTTGTCAAAGGGGCGCAGCCCGCCGGAAAAGGCCTTTTTGGGCTCGATGAGCCGGTCCAGGACGCGGTGCATGGAAAAACTCCTTTCGGATCAGTGCAGGCTCAAGTACTGGGCGGGTCCCACGGGCTCCAGCCATTCGTTGGAGCCATTCTTCCCGGGGACTTCGATGGCCAGGTGGCTAAACCAGCTGTCCGGGGCGGCGCCGTGCCAGTGCTTCACCCCGGCGGGGATGTTGATACAGTCCCCGGGCTTCATCTCCACCGGGTCTTTGCCCCATTCCTGGTAATAACCCCGGCCGCCGACGCAGATCAAAATCTGCCCGCCGCCCTGGTCGGCGTGGTGGATGTGCCAGTTGTTCCGGCAGCCGGGTTCGAAGGTCACGTTGAAAATGCCCACCTGCTGGGTGGAAAGGGGCGCCAGATAGCTCTGCCCGCTGAAATACTGCGCAAAGCCGTCGTTGGGCGCGCCGATGGGGAAGAAAATCGTGTTCTGATAGCGGTCCTTCTCCGTCAGGGCCGGTTCCGTTTCGGTCCAGACGTCCTTGGCCAGACGGAACACCGCCCAAGCCTTGGGCCAGCCCACGTAGAAGCCCACGTGGGTGACGATGGCCGCGATCTCCGCTCGGGAGACACCATGGGCCTTGGCGTTTTCCAGGTGGTAGGTGAGGGACGAGTCGGTGATGCCGGTGCTCATCAGGGCCACCACGGTGAGGATGCACCGGGTCTTGAGGTCGATGTCGGGGTTGTTCCAGTTCTCGCCAAAGAGAACGTCGTCGTTGAAATGGGCAAAGTCCGGGGCGAAGGCGCCCAGCTGGTCTCTGCCGGCGGTCTGGGTGATTTTTGCCATCTTGCAATCCTCCTGTGAGTCAAGTGTTTTCGGTCCAACCGGTCAAGGGCGGCGGATCGCCAGCCAGTGCAGCACGTGCTGGATGGCGGTGTCCCAAAAAGCCCAGTCGTGGACGCCCGGCCCGTCCTCATAGGTCACACGGGCGCCGGCTGCCTGCAAAGCGGCGGCAATGGAGCGGTTCGCCCCGATGAGGTGATCCTCGGTGCCGCAGGCCACGTAGAAATCCGGGAAATGGTTCTGGCCGTCCGCAGCGTTTCGCGCACGGATCTGGTCCATCAAAAAGCGCGGATTGCGGTCCGTCCGCTCCATGGCGTCCAGGTCGCCGATGCACTGCAGCTCCCCGATGGTGTTGCCCTCCGCCCGGACCCACTCCCGGGAGTTCTCAAAGAAATGCACCGCGCCGGACAAAACGGCCACCTTGCCGAAGGTGTCGCAGTATTTGAGGCCGTTCCGGCAGGCGCCGTAGCCGCCCATGGAGAGCCCGCCGATGAAGGTGTCCTCCCGCCTGCGGGACAGGGGGAACATCTCCCGCGTGACCTCCACCAGCTCGCGGCCCACATATTCGCCGAAGTCGCCGTAGCAGCCGCCCGGCACCGGAACATCCAGATAGAAGGAGTTCTCCCCGGAGGGCAGCACCACCGCGAGGCCCATCTCCTCCGCCCACAGGCGGATGCGGGTATTGTACAGCCACGCGCTGCTGTCATCCGTCAGGCCGTGGAGCAGATACAGCGTGGGGTAGGGCCCTGGAAATCGCTCGGTGGGCAGGATCGCCCGGAACGAGACCATCCGCTTCAGCGTTTGGGAATGAAATTCAACTTGTACAACTGCCATGGTAATCGGGCTCCTTTCTCAGACCACGTTTCCGGCCTGCTGCTTGCCGTTTTGGGCCATCACGCCCACCAGGGCGTGGGGCACGTACAGTTCTTCCAGATAGTTCAGCTCCTCCGGCGTCAGGGCGAGCTCCACGGCCTTCACCGCGCCGTCCACGTGGGAGAACTTGGTGGCCCCCACAACGGGCGCCGTCACCTTGGTGAGGAGCCACGCCAGGGAGATCTCCGTCATGGAAACGCCCCGCCGGTCCGCCAGCTCCGCCACCCGGGCGATGATCTTGCCGTCCGCCTCGGCGGTGGCGTCGTATTTGAACTTGGCGTAGGCGTCCTGCTCCAGGCGCTTGCTGGTCTCCCCGGGGCGCTTGGAGAGCCTGCCGCCGGCCAGGGCGCTGTAGGGCGTCATGGCGATGTTCTGGTCTTTGCAGAAGGGGGCCATTTCCCGCTCCTCCTCCCGGGCGATGAGGTTGTAGTGGCCCTGGATGGAGACGAACTCCGTGAGGCCGTGCTCCCGGGCATAGAAATTGGCCTTGGCCAGCTGCCAGGCGAAGCAGTTGGAGATGCCGATGGCCCGGGCCTTGCCGGACTTCACGGCGTTGTGGAGGCCCTCCATGACCTCCTCCATGGGGGTGTGGTAGTCCCACATGTGGTAGATGTACAGGTCCACGTAGTCCAGGCCCAGGTTGCGCAGGCTCTGGTCCAGGCAGTTGGCGATGTGCTGCTGGCCGGTGACACCGGCGTCGATCTCCGCCTGGGTGCGGGGGGTGAACTTGGTGGCGAGGACGAAGTCGTCCCGGCGGGCAAAGTCCCGCAGGGCGCGGCCCACGAACTGCTCGCTGGTGCCGTTTTGGTAGGCGATGGCGGTGTCGTAGAAGTTGATGCCCAGCTCCAGGCCGTGGCGGAGGATCTCCCGGGTCTGGGGCTCGTCCAGGGTCCAGGTGTGCTGGCCGGCGGCGGGATCGCCGAAGCCCATGCAGCCCATGCAGATGCGGGAGACGGTGAGATCGGAGTTGCCTAATTTCGTGTACTTCATGACGGATGCTTCCTTTCCAGAGGGGGGTTCAGACGGGTGCTCAAAAAAAACGAAACAGCGCAGGAGGCTCTTCGCCCGCTGCGCCTTCAGTATAGCAGAACCCTGCCGGTTTGACAAATACTTTGTGTTTATGCCTGATCCATGCCCAAAAGGCATTTTGCGTGGTCGATGAACCGCTGCACCGCCGGGCTCTGGGGCTGTTCCCGCCGCCAGGCGAACACCGCGCCGGAGCGCAGGGGCGGCGACAGGGGCCGCACCGTGAGCCGGGCGGGGTCCAGGAAGGGCACGGAGCCCGCCACCACCAGGGCGTAAGCCCCGCCGGCTGCCACCAAGAGCATGCTGTTGGTGGAGAGGCTCCCCGTGTAGGCGATGTTCAGCCGGGAGAAGCGGTCGCCGAACCAGTTGGCCAGCTGCCCCCGGACGTTGAGCCGATGGGGCAGCAGCAGGGGCAGTCCCTCCAGCTGCTGGGCCGTGAGGGCCGGGTATTGGGCCAGGGGGTCCTCCGACCGCAGGAGCACCACCCAGTCCTCGGGGGACGGAAAGCGGAGGAAGGCAAACTCGTCCATGGCGATGGGCTCAAGCAGCACGCCGATGTCCAGGCTGCCGTGGCGGATCCGCTCCCGGACCACGTCGGCGGTGGCGGTGTACAGGTCGAACCGCACCAGGGGGTATTTTTCCCGGAAGGAGGTGCACAGCGCCGCCACGGACTCCATGGCCCCCAGCTCCCCGCAGCCGATGGTGACGGTGCCCTCCAGCTGCTTCTCCTGCTCCTGCAGCTCCCGGGCGGTCTTGTCCGCCAGCTCCAGGGTCTCCTCGGCCCGGCGGCGCAGCAGCAGGCCCTCCGGGGTCAGGCGGATCTTGCGGACGCCCCGCTCGAACAGGCGCACGCCCACCTCGGCCTCCAGCTGGGCCAGCTGCCGGGAAAGGGTGGGCTGGGTGATGTGCAGGACCTGGGCGGCCCGGCTGATGCTCTCCTCCCGGGCCACTGCCAGAAAATAGGTGAGGACACGGATCTCCATAGGGGCTCCTCCTTTGCGGTGAGGGTCGAGGGAATGTCCTCTCTGTATTCTATCCCAGCTGGCGGCCCGTGTCAATCCCCGGACGCCCGGCGCAGCTGCCCGTATACCCGGACCAGCAGCAGGCTGAGCCCCGCCCCCAGCAGGGAAAAGCCCAGCCGGGTCAGCGTCAGCTCCCCGGCGGCCTGGAGGCGGACCTGCGCCTCGGTGTTCTCCACGGTCAGGCCCAGGCTCTGGAGCCGCTGTTCGTCCGCGCCGGAGGGGTCGCTGCGGGCGAACCGCACCCGGGCCTGGGAGGTCCCGGACAAAGAGCGGGTGGTCCCCCGGGTCACGGCGGTGCCGGCGGGGAGGGCATCCACCCGGTAGAAGGCGGCCCGGGCCGGGCCGGTCTCCCCGGTGTAGTCCACCGAGACGGGGCTTTCCGCCGTGGGGCCGCAAAAGGCGGCGAAGGCCGCCTCCCCCAGCCAGAACCGCCGGGCCTCGCCGGCTTCGATCCCGTAGCAGGCGGCAAGGTAGGCGCTGTCCAGCTCGGTCACCTGCAGGGAACGGTCCCCCGCCGTGAGGGAGAGGCTCCGCTGGCGGGAGGCCCCCACCACCTCCGGCTGCTCCAGCAGGCGCTGGAGGGCGCCATCCAGGGCCGCCCCCGACTGCCCGGCGCTGAGCACAACCTCCACGGGCTCCCGGAGCAGGGCCCCATACGAGACGGTGGCGGAGACCGCCTGCCCCAGCAGGACACCGGCCAGGAGCAGGAACACCAGCATGAGCTTCACCCGGTCGTCCTCCCGGCGCAGCCGCACCAGCCGCTGCAGGGCCTTCATGATCTGCGCCGCCGGAGGGCCCGGACGCCCAGGAGGGCCGCCAAGATCAGCACGATGGCTGCCGCCGCGCCCAGGAGGATCCACCACTGGCCGGGGTCGTCGGGTTCCTCCCGGGTCTCGGCGGAAAAGGGGGAGCGAATGGTGAGGGCGATGGGCTGGGTCTCGGTGAAGGACTGGCCGTCGGCGTCCTCCCACTGGAAGGTGACGGTGCCCCGGGTCTCCCCATAGGCGGCGGCGCCCTGGGTGAGGGCAGTCACCCGCAGGGACAGGGCCGCCTGCTTGGATTCGCCCCCGGCCACGTCCCCCAGAAAGGCCACCCCCGCCGGCAGCAGGCCGTCTGCCTCCAGCGTGGCCCGGACGTTGCCGGCGTCGGCGTGGCTCAGGTTCACCGCCTGGACCGTGGCCTCCACGGTGTCGGAGACCACCGCTTCTCCCGGCAGCTGCAGCAGGGCGAATTCCATCTTCAGGGGCTGGGTCACCTGGATCCAGGCGTTGCCGCTGCCCGAACCGGTCTCCCCGCTGCCGTAGGCGAAATCGTAGACCAGGGGGATGGCATAGGCCCCGGCGGGGGTCTCGGGCTCCACGGCAAAGGCCCAGACCAGCTCGGCGGTGCCCCCCGCCTCCAGGTCCCCCACGAAGACGCTGTCCGAGGGGCTTTGGAGCACGAAGCCTTCCCCGGGCAGGGCGGCGGAGACCGCCATGTTGGTCAGGTCCTGGGTATCGCTGGTGTTCCGGAGGAAAACATGCACCCGGGCCTGGGTCCCCGCGGCGATCCGCGTGCCGCCGTCGGCGCCCTCCACCTGGGCGGAGGCCACCAGCACCTTGGGGGCGAGGATCACCGGCTCCTCGGGCTGGGGCTGGGGCTCCGGGTCGGGGTCTGCCCCGTCGGTGACGGTGACGAACACCGTGCAGTCCAGCTCCACCGGGGTGCCTGAGCCGTCCCGGCCGGACAGCCGGACCGTCACCGGGAAGCTGCCGTTGAGGCGGTCGTCCCGCAGCGCCAGCTCGAAGGTCACCAGATAGCCCTCCACCTGCTCCGGGCCGCCGTCCACCGGGTTTTGGGCCAGGCGAACGGTCTTCTCATACGTTTTGGCGGCGAAGGGCCCGCTCATGGGGTCGCCCAGGTCCACCCGGGCCCGCAGCCGGTCCCCCCGCAGGGGGACGTCGCACAGCAGCGGCACCACCACAAAGGCGGTGTCCCCGTCCACCGTGGGCACATAGCCCTGGGCGTAGCAGCGCTCCATGTGGGCATAGCAGTGCTCGTTGTCGATGTGCAGGCCCTCGGGCTGGGGCGTGGGGGCGGGCTCTGCCGGGTCCCCGTCGGGGGAGGGATCGGGGTCCGGTTCGGGCTCCGGGGCGGCCGCCGGGGGGTCGCTTTCCGGGTCGGAGAGAGCGGACGGGTCCAGATCCAGTGCGGCGGCGGAAAGCCCCCACAGCACCAGCAGCACCGCCAGCAGTCCGGAGAAAACACGCTTCATTTGGGATGTACCTCCATTTCCATCACCGCATCGCACAGCATGCGGATGTCCTCGGCGCTGTGGCTGGCCAGCAGGATGGCCTTGCCCCGGGCCTTCAGCTCCAGCAGCAGCGCCCGCATGGCGTCCACGGTGGCCCGGTCCAGGCCGTTGAAGGGCTCGTCCAGCACCAGGACGTCGGGGTCCTCCATGATCGCCTGGGCGATGCCCAGCCGCTGGCGCATGCCCAGGGAGTAGGTCCCCACCGCCTTGTGCATGCTGTCGGTGAGGCCCACCCGCTCCAGGGCGGCGAGGATCTCCCCCTTGCCGATGCGGCCCTTCAGGGACGCCAGGAGCTTCAGGTTCCGGTAGCCGCTGCGGGTGGGGATGAAGCCCGGGGTCTCGATGATGACCCCCAGGCGGTCGGGGAAATCGCAGTCCCGGCCCACCCGCTGGCCCTGCACCGTCACCGTGCCGGAATCCGGCCGCAGAAAGCCGCAGATGCACTTCATCAGCACGGTCTTGCCGCTGCCGTTGCTGCCCACCACCCCCACGATCTGCCCCGGGGGGATCTCCAGATCCACGTTCACCAGCACCGGCTGGCCGCCGAAGGCCTTGGACACCTGGGCCACCACCACACCGTCTTTCGCCATGTTCATCGCTCCGTTCCCGTAAAGTGGAAGGCATACCGCCGCACCCGCCAAAAAGCCAGCAGGAACAGCGCCAAGCTGACGCCCCCAAAGAGGGCGTAGGACTGCCACATCCGGGGCAGGCGGTCATAGCCGAAGCTGTGCATGGAATAGGTGGCGTGGTTGAGGGGCGACAGCCACCCGGACAGCAGCACCGCCCAGGACGACCGCTCCTCCGGCAGATGGAACCAGTCGGTGAGGACCTGGGGGGTCAGGAGCATGCCGAAGCCGGAAAACACCGCTCCCGCCAGCATCCCCAGGCGGCTCCGCAACAGGTTGAACAGGAAGATCAGGGCGGCCAGGGTCAGGGAATAGCCCAGCATCAGCCCGAAAATGTGGGCCGTGCAGCGGTAGGGGAAGGTGAGCTCCAGCACCTTGACGAAGGCCGGGACGGCGATCTCCTGACCGATGTTGGAATACCCCAGGATGGCCGCGGTCTCGCTCCACAGGTCCCCGGGATAGGACTGGGTCCCCACCAGCGCCACCGTGGACACCAGGATGAACAGAACGAACAGCAGCGTGGCCAGCACCAGATACAGGATCTGCCCCGCCATCCAGCACCGCCGGGACGTGCGCACCAGGAACAGGGGTACCTCGTTGTCCAGGTCGGGCAGGTCGGCAAAGAGCAGCAGCAGGCACAGGGAGACCAGCAGCACGGAGTTGGCGTCGCCAAAGGTCCAGATGAAGGGCTCCAGCACCTGCAGGGCCGTGCCGTGGGCCTGGGCAAAGGCGGTGACCTTGTCGGAGAGCAGAAAGCACGCCACAAAGCCCAGGGAGAACGCCATCCACACCTGGGGGCTGCGGTCCCACCGCCCAAACAGCGTCCGGGCCATGAGGACCGTCTGCCGCAGGCAGGCCCCCGCCCTGCGGGTCTTTGGGGTTTTGTCAGACATGCTCCAGCTTCCTTTCCACCACGGCAAAATAGGCCAGCCCCACCCCCACAAGCAGCGTGCCCAGCAGCAGGCAGATCCCCGTCTCCCCGAAGGGCCACGCGTGCCGGGGGAACAGCCACTCGTCGGGGTACAGGCAGTAGGAGGCTTTCCAGTAGCGCTCGGCCAGGATCACCAAAAAATAGCACAGCACGAAGGGTCCCCCGTAGGCCAGGCACCGGCTGTCGGACACCGCCGCCAGCAGCGCCGCCGTCCCCGCCCAGAGCATGGCGGAGAGGAACAGCAGGCTGTATGTGCAGCAGGGCTCCTCCCGGGCCGAGAGCCGGTCATAGGCCCAGGCGGCCAGGACCTCCACCCCGCCCCCCGACAGGCAGGCCGCGGCGAATTTCCCCAGGATATACCCCCGGACGCTGGTGCGCACCAGGGCCAGCCGGGCAAACCCGCCCCGATATTCCTCCGGAAAGCCGCAGGAGAAGGGCAGGGTGCAGGCCACCGGGACGGTCATGCGGAACAGGGTGGACTCCGCCCCCTGGGCAAACAGCACCCCCAGCTGCAGGGCCAAAGCCGCCAGGAACCCCGCGGAGCACACCGCCCGCCTGAGATCCGTCTCGAAGCTGTTCATGGCATCCCCTCCCTGGGCCGTTCCCCCGCAAAAAAAGGACGGGTCCCCGGCATCGTACCGCCAGTATACCACCCGTCCTGTTTTCAAGTCTTCATGGGGTTGTTAGGGATTTGTAAAAACGGTGACCCGGGTGCCCTCCCCCACCCGGCTTTGGAACTGGAGACCGAACCCGTGCCGCCGCAGGATCAGCGCCGTCAGGGCCAGGCCCAGCCCGGCCCCGCCGTTTTTGCGGCTGCGGGATTTGTCCACCATGTAGAAGGGCTCGGTGATCCGGGGGATCTCCTGCTCCGGGATGCCCCGGCCCCGGTCCTCCACCACCCAGTCGCCGTTTTGGGCGTACAGGCGCACCGTGCTGCCGGGCTCCGAGGCCCGGATCCCGTTGACCAGCAGGTTCACCAGCGCCTCGCTGAGCAGGTCCCGGTCTCCCCGCACCGAGCCCGAGGCCGTCCCCACCTGGACGGACACCCCGCAGGCGTCGGCAAAGCTCCCGGCGGTCCGGGCTGCGGCGGCAAACAGCTCCCCCACGGGGACCTCCTCGAAGCCCAGGTCCTCCGCCCGGTCCAGCTCCAGCAGGCGCATCATCTTTTTGGCCAGGCGGTCCAGCCGGCCGCTCTCCTCCTCGATGTACCGCAGGGCCGCGTCCGTGTCCTCCGGGGAGAGCTTCACCCTGCGCAGGGTCTGGGCATAGCCGGAGATGGCAGTGAGAGGGGTCTTCAGCTCGTGGGTCAGCCCGCCCATGAACAGGGTCTTCTTCTCGTCGCTCTCCTCCACCGCCCGGATATGCCGCTCCACCGCCTCCGCCATGCGGTTGAAATCCTCCCCCAGGGCGCCGATCTCGTCCCTGCGCCGGGCGTCCACCCGGCGGTCATAGGCGCCGGCGGCAATGGCCCGGGCCCCCTGGGAAAGGGCCGTCAGGGGCCGCAGCTCCCGCCTCAGGGCCAGCACCAGCACGAGGACCAGCACCGCCGCCGCCAGCAGGGAGATCCCCACAGCGGCCAGCGCCAGCCGCTGCAGCGCCCCGTAGGCCTCGGTGACGTCATACAGCCGGTACAGGTCAAAGGTGCGCATCTGGGCGTGAAAGACCATCAGCCGCCGGCCGTCCTGGTCCAGCAGGCCCCAGTCCCCGGCCTCCCCGCCCGCCGCAGCCCGGCGCAGCCGCTCCGGGGAGAGGCTGGTCTGGTTGTACCACACCGCGTCCCCCGCCAGGGCCACGCAGTAGTCCTCCCGCCGGCTCTTGAAAAAGAACCCCACCTGCTCCCGGTCCAGCCCCCGGGGAAACGCCTGGGCGTACCGGTCCAGCTCCACCTGCACCGAGAACAGCCCGCCGGCCCCCTCGGCGGCGGCGTTCTCCACCACCTGCCGCCGGTAGAGACGGAAAAAGGCCGCGCCGCACAGCAGCGTGGCAAGAAAGATCAGCACGCCCCCCAGCAGCGCGATCCGTGTCCGCAGCTTCATCCCTCACGCCTCCAATCGGTACCCTACCCGGGGCACGGTGACGATGAGCTCCGGGTCCCCCAGCTTTTTCCGCAGCTGGGCGATGTGCACGTCCACCGTGCGGGTCTCCCCCAGATAGTCCTCGCCCCACACCAGCTGGATCAGGTCCTCCCGGCGGATGGCGATGTTCCGGTTCTTCACCAGCACCGCCAACAGGTTGAATTCCGTGGGCCGCAGCGGGATCTCCTTCCCCGCCCGGAACACCCGGTGCTCTCCCAGGTCGATCTCCAGCTCCCGCACCCGCAGCCGGGTCTCCCCGCCCCGGCGCTGCAGCACCTTGTCCATGCGCACCAACAGCTCCAGCACCTCAAAGGGCTTGACGATGTAATCCTCCGCCCCGCCGGTCAGCCCCTCCAGCTTGGAGGGCAGGTCGTCCCGGGCGGTGAGGAAGATCACCGGGATCCCGTAGGGCCGCAGATCCCCCAGCAGCTGGAACCCTGTCCGCCCCGGCACCATCACGTCCAGCAGCGCCAGGTCATACCGGTGGTCCTTGGCCAGGGCCTGCTGCGCCCCCAGCCCATCGGAAAAGATCACCGGCTCCATCCCCGCCACCGAGAGATTCATGGCGATCAGCTGGGCGATGGGCTCCTCGTCCTCCACGATCAGGATCCGATACCCCATGGAAACGACCTCCTTTTCTCAAACCGCCTCTGCCCGGCCCCACACAGCGGGCCGGGCGCAGCAGGTCCCTGTTCGTGTTCAGTATACCACCGGGCACCGCCCCCGGCAAGGGAAATCGGCTTTGCCTCAATACCCCAAAGCGCTGTCGATGACGCTGCCGTCGATGGCGTTGATGGCCAGCAGCGTGCCCACCTGGGTCCGCACGGCCACGTTCTCCACCGAGCTTTCCTTCTTCCCTTCAAAGCTCCACACCGGCACGATGAGCCCCGTGTCGAAGGCGTTTTGCTCGGAGATCCGGGAATAGGACAGCCGCACCCGGTCCACGGAGAGCACGTTCTGCTCCTCCTCTTCGGCGTTCACCATGCACACCATGCTCTCAAAGGTGTCCCGGATCTGGGCAAAGGGCTTCATGGCCGCCCCCGCCACCACCGTCTCGGTGATCTCCACCGGCGAGTCATAGGCAAAGCCCACGATGCCCCGGTCGTTGATCTTGAACTCCACCGTCTCCCCCGGCCAGATCTGCTTGATCTCGTGCTCCTCCGAGTATTTCGACCCGCTGGACTGGGTCAGCAGCGCCCCGTCCACCGACCGGAAGAAGTGGAGGATGTAGTAGTGCCGGTAGGTCACCGTGTTCGTCTGAGGGTCATAGTCGTCCGCGTCCGCATATTCGTTATAGAGCCCGCCCTCGCCAAAGGCGAAGTCCTCAAGGCCCACCTGCTCCAAAAACGCCTGGGCCTGCTCTATAGCCTCCTCCTGGGAGAGGGTGGTCTCGTCCCCGGCCAAGGGGACGAATCGGGTCGTCTCGTTCCACCCGTAGCTGATGTCGGAGAGAAAGTTTTCCGGCAGATCGGGGTTCTGGGGCTGCCCGGTGGCGATCTGCTCCGGGTCCAGGGAGGACTTGGGCCCCAGCACGCCGTTGTGCAGGGCGGGCATCCGGTCCCACCGGGCGCTGTACACCATCCAGTTGCTGTAGCGGTCGCTGTTCACCGCCTTGAACTCCGCCAGGGGCCCGCCGCTCCCGTCGGTCACGGCGTAGAGCACGTCCCCCTCGGGGATCAGCTGGTGATAGTAGTCGTACCGCTCCGGGGATCCGGCATACAGGTCGCTCACCGCGTGGAGCTGCCCGTCGATGGCGTATTCCTGCAGATCCACGGTCTCCGGCGCCGTCTCATACGCCTCCTGCCACCGGTCGATGTACTCCCACTGGGCCTGCTCCAGGTCCGTCTGGATCTCCTCCTCGGTGAAGAAGGGCGTCCCGTCATCCTCCGTCTGGCTGCGCAGGTCCGCCTCGAACTTTTGGTACGCCTCCCGTCCCTGGGCGATGCGCGCCTCCAGCACCGACTTGGTCTCCACCGACAGGGCCGCCGCGTCATACAGGGGCTGGTCCCCCAGCAGCGCCCGGCGCACCTTCTCCACGAAGGCCGGGTCCCATTTCTTCTGCCGCACCCGGTAGACGTTCAGCGTCTGGGCCTCGGGCACCTCCACCGCCGCGTCCACCGCCACCGTGACATGCAGGCTCTCGTTCTCGATCCGCGTCTGATACCGCTCCCCGGCTCCCACTTCCTTCTGCAGGGCCTGGGCGTCCACCGTGCCCGCCCCCTCCGTCTGGGCCTGGCTGATGAGGTCCTCCATGTTCTTGTGCACCACCACGGACTGTTCCGGGTTCGCCTGGCAGCCGGCCAGCAGCACCGCCAGCCCGCACACCGCCGCCCCCAGGATTCGCTTTCCGTTCATATCCGCTTCCCCTTTCGCCGCGTTTTCCTCCAGTATACCCGGAACATGTTTTCAAGTCTTCTGGAAACTGTTTTCGATTTGTAAAAATCCCCTGCCGGGGCAGCGGGCGGTCTTCCCAAAGTCTCCCTGGAACAATTGATTTCCATACTGAGACCATAATGAAAACTTCTGCTTTCCCGATCTGGGGCGCTGTATGGTGTTGAATAGCGGCTGTATACCGACAGGTTCGTGCATGTTCAAGGCCGTTTTTGCAGGGCACAGACATATAAATTGTTCCCTTGGCAGGGAAACTTTGGATATTTATACACATTTTTGTATAGCCCGTTTGGGCCCTTTTCGCCCCGTCCCCCCCGACGAAAAATACTATATTCTTTTCATTCGGGCCCCTTTTTTTCGGGAAAAAACTTGCTTTTTCCCCCATTTTGCGGTATACTCGCTGCAAATCCCCCCAAAGGAGGCCCTCTCATGAGCAAAGAACCCACCCTCTACACCCAGCGCCTGATCCTGCGGCCCCTCACTCCGGCGGATGCCCCCGCCATGTTCAGCTGGACCGGTGACGAACGGGTGACCCGATACACGTCGTACTCCACCCACAGGGACCTGGGGCAGACAGAGGCGTGGATCCGCGCGGCCGTGGAGGACCCGGACAAGTGGACCTGGGGCTTTGCCCTGCGGGAGGACCGCCGCCTCATCGGCGTGGGGAGCATGAAGCCGGCCGCCGACGCCCCGGGTTTCTGGGAGATCGGCTATGCCCTGCACCATGACTTCTGGAACCGGGGCTACTGCACCGAGGCCGTGCGGGCCCTGCTGGACTATGCCCGCTTCTTCCTGGGAGTGCGGAAGGTCTGCGCCGTGTTCGCGGTGGACAACCCCTCCTCCGGCCGGGTGCTGAAAAAGTGCGGCATGCGCTTTGCCGGCAGCACGAAGTTCACCAAATCCGACGGCAGCCAGACCTTCCACGCCCGACGGTACGTGCTGGAATGGCCCCTGAAGCCCGACCTGGTGCGGGCGCCCCTGCAGGATTCCGACGACCCGGCGGACCGGGACGGCCCCACCTACGACTGGGAAGCCCAGTACCGGGAGCTGACGAAGGACCTGAAAGAGCCGGAGCCGGATCCGCCCATCCCCTTTGCGGAGGCGGCCCGCCTCCTGGGCCATCAAACGGACGACGATGACGGGGACCGGTAAGGGCCCCGGGCTGGCACCGCGCCCAAAGACCCAAAGGCCGTGTCAGAACACAAGGGGAAACAGAGTGCGGGACCGTGCCGGGGAAGCTGCAACGATGGGCGCCGAATGGAACGCAGCAGGTAAATCGACCAACGGGAAGGTGCAGGAGGAGAGGACATGAGCAAAGAACCGATCCTGGAGACAGACCGGCTGATCTTGCGTCCGCTGACACTGGACGACGCGGAAGCCTGTTTCAGCTGGAACAGCGACGAACGAGTGACCAAGTATATGTCCTATTCGACCTATACCGATCTCCGCCAAACGGTGGAGTGGATCCAGTCGACTTTGACGGACGAGACCGAATGGACCTGGGCATTTGTTCTGAAAGCAGAAAACAAAGTGATCGGGACCGGGGGCATCGGGCCGAACGTCCACATGGAAGGCTATTGGGGCATGGGCTATAATCTCCATTATGACTATTGGCACAAGGGCTATTGCACCGAAGCCATGCGCGCCATCATCGATTTCGTGCACAACGAGCTAGGCATCAACAAGATCTGCTCCGACCATGCGGTGGAGAATCCCCGCTCTGGGAAGGTGATGGAAAAATGCGGCCTGAAATTCGACCATTATGGAACGTACACCAAGCTGGACGGCAGCCAAACCTTTCCGGCCAAGTTTTATAAGCTGGATCTGAACGAAGTTCCCGCTGGACGGGACAGGAGCCCGAGGGACACATCGGGATCGGCAGGAGGAAAGTGACATGAAGAAAATCGTGTTTGGGATCGCTTTGATCTTATTTGGATTCAGCATCGCCTACATTTCCGTACACGCGCAGTGGGCGATCATGCAGGCCGTCTCCCTGTTGTCCGTATTCGTGGGACTGATCTTTGCAGTTTATGGATTTCTTGAGAAGGAAAAATGACCTCCAATGGGCCGGCACGCTGCAAGACCCTGCCGGTCGAAAAACCAAAAAGCGTTCAAACCGGTGGGTTTGAGCGCTTTTTTTGGTAAGCAGCGGCTCCGGGCCTCCGGGTCCGCACCGCGCCGTGCTCCTTTGGCCGACCGGTCTATCCCCGGCCCGCGCCCCGGGCCACCGCCGCGGCCACCTGCCGCAGCCGAGGCAGGGCGTATTGGAAAAAGGACCGGTACGCCGAACAGTAGTAGTTGCCGGGTCCCTCCGGCAGCGGCGGTTCCCGGTCCCGGCGGCAGCCGCCCCGGCACAACGGCCCATAGGGGCAGGTGCGGCACGCCTCCCGCCCGGCCCGGGAGGTCTCCACAAACCGCCGGGCTGCGGCCGTCTCCCGCAGGGCGGCAAAGTCATCCCCCTGCACCGTGCCCAGCCGCCAGGGGTCCAGGCAGTAGAAATCGCAGGGGTACACCGAGCCGTCGGCCTCCACCACGTGCTGCACCGTACATTCCCCAAAGAGGGCGCAGCTCTCCGGCGGGCGGCCCAGCAGCAGCCCCACCAGGTTCTCGAAATACCGGATGTACACGAACTGCCCCTGGGTCACGTCCCGGTACCACAGGTCGAACAGCGTCCGGAGGAAGGCCCCGTACGCCTCCGGGGTGAGGGAATAGTCCGCCGTGCCCCGGGGCACGCCCAGGGGATCCAGGCAGGGGATGTACTGCTGATACAGCAGGCCGGACCGCCGGAAGAACCGGTAGATCCGGGGGATGGCCGCTGCCACCTGCCCGGTGACCACCGTGAGCACGTTCACGTCCACTCCGCGGCTCTTGAGCAGCTGGGCGGCCCGCAGCGCCCGGCTGTAGGAGCCGCCCCCCGCCGCGTCCACCCGGTTCCCGTCGTGGAGGTCCTTGGGCCCGTCCAGGGAGAGCCCCACCAGAAAGCGGTTCTCCCCCAGGAAGGCAGCCCAGTCCTCGTCGATGAGCAGCCCGTTGGTCTGCAGGGCATTGGTGATGCGGGCGTGGTGGACGTTGTACCGCTGCTGCAGCTCCACGGCCCGGCGGAAGAAATCCAGCCCCCGCAGGGTGGGCTCCCCGCCCTGAAAGCCGAAGGCGCAGGTCCGGGTGGCATAGGCCAGGGCCTTGCGGATCACCGTCTCCAGCGTCCCTTCGGACATGACCCCGCAGGAGGCCACGGCCCGGTGCTCCTGCTCGTCGTGATAGAAGCAGTACCGGCACTGCAGGTTGCAGGCGCCCGAAACGGGCTTGATGAGCAGACTCAGCGAGGGCATGGGCAGGGCTCCTTTCCCACCGGGGAATGCGTTTCGGTCACTGCCCGGAGATCTCCCGGACCTTCTTCTCCCGCAGCCAGGCGTACACGATGACCACCGCGCTGAAGATCAGCATCATCTGCCAGGCGCTGGAGATGTCGCTGAAGTTGAGGATGGCCGCCACGATGTAGCCGATCAGCGCCACGGTGGTCAGCACGAACAGCAGGGGCTTCTTGATCTTGAAGGAGGAATGCTCCATGGCCACGGGGTTCTTCTTGTAGATCAGGTACCCGGTGAAGATGGGGAACAGCACGTAGATGAGGGAAACGCCGTTGCCCAGGCGGGCGATGGTGCTGATATCCAGCCCCGTGAGGATGGGGATGGCCCCGATGATGTAGAACACCGTCAGCAGCACCCAGGGGGTGCCCCGCTTGCTGATGGCCGCCGCCTGCCGGGGCAGCCAGCCCTCCTCCGCGGCGATGAGCAGGCCCTTGGTGCACCAGGTGAAGGTGGCGTTCAGGGTGGAGGCCACCGCGAACATGCCGCCGCCCACGATGAAGAACACGTGCAGGGCCTTGGGGAAGATGGCCTCAGACACCAGCACCAGGCTCTGGTCCGCCACCTGCTCGATGGGCAGCACGCCCACCGCTACCACGCCGATGAAGGCATACAGCACCGCCACGGCCAGGGTACTGAAGATCATGGCCCGGGGCAGGTCCCGGCCGGGGTCCTTCATCTCGCCCCCCAGCTCCGAGAGGAACTCCGCGCCGCCGGTGGCAAAGGTCAGCAGGCTGGCACCGGTCATAAAGCTCAAAAACCCGTTGGGCATGATGGCGTCCATCCCGCCGGAGAACACGGACCAGTCCACCTTGGGCAAGCCAAAGCCGATGAACAGCACCATGGCCGCCACCAGCACGAACACCATCACGTTCTGCAGCTTGGCGGCGATGTCCACCCCCAGCACGTTCATCAAAAAGCACAGTGTCAGGATGCCGAAGGCCACCCAGGTCTCGTTGAGCCCCGGCACCAGGCTGCAGGCGTACTCCGCAAAGGTGATGGCGAACATGGCCAGCACCAGCTGTCCCGCCACCAGCAGCGCCAGGTAGAAGAACCCGGTCTTTTTGCCGATGTAGTCCCGCACGTAGGTATACATGCCCCCGGTGGCCGGCACGGCGCTTCCCAGCACCGCCAGCACCAGGTTGGGGCAGATGACCAGCACCGCCGCCACCAGGAACGCCAGCGGCGTCCCCGCGCCGGTGAGGGCGATGGTGATGCCCGTCAGGGCCATGATCCCCGAGCCGATGATCTGCCCGATGCCGATGCCCATGAGATCCCCCAGGCCCAGCACCTTTTTCAGTCCGTTCTGTTCGTTTTTGCCGTTTGGTCCGCTCATACCGATCCCTCCTGTTCGATTGGTTCCAGCGCCCGCCGGATGCAGTCCAGCCCCGCCCGCAGCTGCGCCCGGGGACAGGCCACGTTCATCCGCACGAACCCGTCATAGCCGCTGCCATAGGCGCTGCCCGCGTTGAGCCCCGCCCCGGCCTGGGCGATGCGTTCCACCAGCTCCGCGCTGCTCTTGCCATAGGCGGTCATGTCCAGCCACAGCAGATAGGTCCCCTGGGGCTCGGCCATGTGCACCCGGGGCAGGTGCTCCCGGAGGTACGCTTCCACGATCT
The DNA here is from genome assembly GCA_947632385.1 of uncultured Clostridia bacterium. Classification (GTDB taxonomy): domain Bacteria; phylum Bacillota; class Clostridia; order Oscillospirales; family Acutalibacteraceae; genus Acutalibacter. The sequence continues at coordinate 18,786 of CANRPD010000019.1, forward strand.
CCGCGTTCCCGGTGAGGAACGCCTGCTGCTCGTCCACCCAGGCGTCCCCGTCGGCATAGGCGGCCTTCACCGCCTCCATGCCCAGGGTGTTGGGCACGAAGAGGTACCGCGCAAAGAGATACGCCCGGTACCGATCCCGCAGCCTGTCCCCCGGGATGATGAGGTTGGAGGTCTCCAGCCCAGCGATATTGAAGGTCTTGCTGCAGCTGGTGCACACGATAAGCTGCTCGGCCACCTCCCCAAACTGCCCCATGGTCACGTGCTCCCGGTCCCCCAGGGTCAGGTCCCAGTGGATCTCGTCGCTGACGATGACGATGTCGTGCCCTTGGCAGATGGCCGCCACCTGGGCCAGCTCCTCCCGGGTCCACACCCGGCAGACGGGGTTGTGGGGGCTGCACAGCAGCAGCATCTGGGCGCCGTCCTCCACCAGCCGCCGCAGGCCCTCCAGGTCCATGCGGTAGCCCGCCTCGTCCCGGATCAGCGGGTTCTCCAGCTTTTTCCGTCCCGCCGCCTGGATCACCGAGTAGAACGGGTCGTACACCGGCGGCTGCACGATCACCCCGGCCCCCGGCCGGGTCAGCGCCTCGATGGCGTGGCACATGGCCGGCACGATGCCCCCCGTGGGCACGATCCAGTCCGGCTGCACCGTCCACCCGTGGCGCCGGGCGCACCACCCCGCCACCGCGGCGGTGTAGGCCTCCTCCACGTCCGTATAGCCGATGATCCCCTGCTGCACCCGGGCCGTCAGCGCCGCCACGATGGGCTCATAGGTCCGGTAGTCCGCGTCCGCGATGGAAAAAGGCAGCAGGCCGCTTTTCCCGCCGTAGTCCATCTCCTGAAAATCCCACTTGATGCAGGCGGTGCCTCTGCGGTCCACCGCCCGGTCGAACCCTGTCATGTGTCGATCCCTCCGTTTCGCTTCTGGGGTGGGTCTTGTCCCTTCCAGTGTACCACAGCCGCCCCCAAATTGCAATCCGCTTTTCCCCCTCCGCAGCCCGCCGTATTGACACCCTTCCCCCGGGGATGGTATACTGGTCTCGACTGAAAACGGCACTGTTTCGGAGGCCAGACCCATGGAACTGCACTACAACGCATTCATCTCCTACCGCCACGCCCCCCTGGACATCCGCATCGCCACGGAGATCCAGCGCCGGCTGGAGCGCTACCCCGTGCCCCGGGAGATCCAGAAGCAGACGGGGAAAAAGCGCATCGAGCGCATCTTCCGGGACAAGGAGGAGCTGCCCATCACCAGCGACCTCAACGACGACATCGGCGAGGCCCTGCGCCACTCGGATTTCCTCATCGTCATCTGCTCCACCAACACCGCCTCCTCTGCCTGGGTCCGCCGGGAGATCGAGACGTTCCTCATGACCCACGACCGCCGGCAGGTCCTCACCGTGCTGGCGGACGGCGAGCCCCAGGACGTCATCCCGGACCTGCTGCGCAGCGAGGAGATCCAGCTCCCCGGCCCGGACGGGACCCTCATCCCCCAGCGCCGGGAGATCGAGCCCCTCTCCTGCGACTACCGCCTGCGGCGCTCCCGGGCCCGCCGGGAGGAGCTGCCCCGGCTGGCGGCGGCCCTGCTGGGCTGCGCCTATGACGACCTGCGCCAGCGCCAGCGCCGGCGGCGGGTGCGGCGGCTGGTGGCGGGCTTCACCGCCGCCCTGGTCCTGGTGTCCGGCATCGCCGCCTATGCCCTGGACCGCGCCTGGGTCATCGCCCGGCAGGCCGAGGAGATCGAAGCCCAGTACCGCAACACCCTCATCACCCAGTCCCGGTACCTGGCGGAAAAATCCGGGGAGCTCCTGGCCCAGGGGGACCGCATGGGGGCCCTGCAGGTGGCCCTGGCCGGCCTGCCTGCGGGCTCGGCGGACGATTCCCGGCCTCTGGTCACCGAGGCACTCTTTGCCCTGAACAACGCCGTCTACCCCTACCACATCGCCCAGTCCGACGAATTCCTGGCCAAATGCACCCTGGAGACCGAGTCCCGCGCCCGGGCCTGGGACGATTCCGACGACCTCCAGTGCCTGAGCCCCGCCGGGGCCCGGTGGCCCACCGCCGACGGCAGCGGCCAGCTCACCGTCTTCGACCTGGACACCGACGCCCCCCTGGCGGTCCTCAGCCCCCAGGCCGTCCTCCCCGATGCGCCGGAGGCCGTGTTCCTCAGCGCCGCCTTCTGCTCCGAGGACCGCCTGGTGCTCACCCTCTCCGCCGGCGTGGTCTGCTGGGACCTGTCCGCCGCCCAGCCCTGCTGGACCCTCCCCGCCCAGACCCCCTGGGCGGGGGCCGTCACCCAGGCGGACCCGGAGGCGGGCCGCATCACCGCCGCCTGCTGGGACGGTGAGACCTGCTGCATCGCCCAGCTGGATGCCGCCACGGGTCGCGAGCGCTGGGCCCGCACCGCCCCCCTGCCCGCCGCGGGGCTCTTTGGCCGCTCCGCCTGCCTGGCCGTGTCCCCCTCGGGGGAGCAGGCCGCCGTGGGCTTTGGGGACAACGCTTTTGGTTCCCCGGAAGCAGCCCCCGCCCCCACGCTGCTGGTGGCGGCGGCAGATGTGGACACCGTGCGCGCCCTGACCCCGGAGAAGACCGACGTGGCGGCCCTCACGTACCTGGACGAAGACCGGCTGTGCGTCCTCACCGCCGACCTGGGCATGGCCGACGCCCTGGACCCCGCCTTCCCCTTTGCCGTGGCGGTGTACGGCCCGGACAGCGACACGCCCCTCTGGTCCACCCCGGGGGAGGTGCTGGCCCACCGCCCCGTGGGGGATGAAGCCCTGCCCGCCCGGTCCCTGCAGCGGTGGACCCGGGACCTGGACGCCGGCCCCGAGGACCTGGTGCTGGTCCAGCTGGCGGGGCAGCTGCTCCTGCTGTCCCCGGAGGACGGCGAGGTCCTGCGGACGGCAGATTTCCCCGACGACGTGTTCTCCGTCGCCCCCTACGACGTGGGGACGCTGTTCGTGGCCCTGCGCAGCGGCCAGCTCATGCTCTACCAGCCGGTGGGGGAGATCACCGGCCCCATGGGCAGCGTCTCCGGGGCCCTGCGCAGCGCCGCCTGGGTGCCCCAGCGGGGGGAATTCCTCCTGCCCCTGGCGGATTCCCAGCAGATCGTGGTGATGAGCGACCGCCTAGAGGACGAGAGCCTGGCCACCGTGGAGCTCCATTCCATCGCCCAGGCGGACTACGCCGCCGGCCCCGATTGGGAGATCCGGGTCCTCCGGGAGGCAACGGACGAAGACGGGCTGCAGCAGCGGCTGCTGTTCTACCGGCCCCGGGCCGCCGAACCCTTTGCCGCCACCACAGCCGATGGGCAGATCCTGGGCTGGCAGGTCCTCCCCGATGAAACGGGCCCGGAGCGCTGCTGCTTCCTGTGCAAACAGGCGGACACCGTCTCCCTGTGCCTCTGGGATCTCCCCCAAGACCGGCTGCAGGCCAGCTGGGACCTGGGGGTGTCCTCGGCGGAGCTGGTGGGCCTCTGGCAGGAGCAGGCGGTGGTGCGCTCCGGCACCCAGCTCCTCGCCATCGACCTCCAGACCGGCGATGAACGCACCCTGGCGCTGGACGCTCTCCCCGCCGCCACGGCCTTCTCCCCGGCGGGGGACACCCTGGCCCTGCTCAGCGGCCTGGGCCTGCGCCTGCTGGATCTGGACGCCTGGACCTGGCGGGACCTGTCGGAAGACCTGGCTGCGCTCCACAGCGACCCCTACCCCAGCACCCCCTGCCTCGCCTTCTCTCCCGATGGCGGCCGGCTGGCCGTCTGGGCCGGGGGCGAAGCCTGCATCTTGGACCTCTCCGCCGGCACCATCGCCCAGCGCCTGCCCATCCCCTGCCGCAGCGGGGGCAAGGGCCTGTTCCTCACTGACCGGATCCTGCTGGTGTACGGGGATTCCGGCCGTCTCACCACCTGGGATCTGGACACTCAGGCCGTGGTGATGGAGGACGCCGCCGTGCTGGACGCCGCCCCGGACCTCCAGCAGGGGGACGGCCGGTTCCGGGCCCGCAGCGCCACGGACAGCTTCCTCTACACCTTCGAGCCCACGGGCCGCTTCGCCCGGTATCTGGGGGCCCGGCACGCCTGCCTCAGCCCCTCCGGCTCGGAGGTCCTGAGCCTGCGCAACGCCTACGGCGCGGGCAACGCCATTTCCCTCATCGAGGACACCGGGTTTTCGGTCTATCCCCTCTACTCCCTGGACGAGCTGGTGGCCAAAGCCACCGCCCTGCTGGACGGCCGGACCCTCTCCCCCGCCGACAAGCTCCGGTACTTTATCGAGGGCTGACCGCGCACTTCAACCCGCCGCCTGCGGTCTGCAGGCGGCTTTTTGCGCTCTGTTTGGACAGAAACCGGCCCAGACCCTGCCGGGACCGGGCCGCTGGGGGCGTTTTGGGGGCCGGAACTATACCGGAACGGCCCCCCAAGGCTACCGGTCCGCAGGCGGGTCCTCCGGGGCAAAGAGGGCGGTGACGTTGGCGTAGTCGTAGGACTTGAGCAGGCCGGGGCGGGCCTGGGGCAGGGTGTCCAGCTCGTCCCAGGGCACCAGGCAGGCGTAGCGCTTTTGGGCCTCCCGCTTGGTGATGCAGCCGGTGACCTCCGCGGGGGTCAGCTCCTCCCGGGGCAGCAGCGTCCAGCCGTGGGTGTACTGGAAGGTGTTCCACCGCAGGTGCTCATACTGGGCCAGCCGCCAGAAGGCCGCCTCCTGCCGGTCCGGTGGGAGCTTGGCCGCGTTGGGCGACAGGAGCAGCTTGTTGGGCACGTCCCACACCACGGCCCGGTTGGCGTTTTGCAGATAGGTGCCCAGGCGGCTCCACTCCGGGGCAAAGAGGCTCTGCTGCCGGTACTGCCGGTGGGTCTCCTCCGCCCGGCGGTCGGTGGCCCGCTCCACCAGCTCGGCAAAGGTGAACTGGGAGGCGTTGCTCTGCAGGAACACGCCCCCGGACTCCCGGGAGAGGAACTCCACGCTGCCCTCCGCCTGCTCGAGCAGGGCCACCACCAGCTGGGGCTGGTCCGTTTCCAGGCCGTGGCGGCGGAACAGCCGCACCAGGCGCATGGCCAGCTCCAGGTTGAACCGGGTGTCCTCCGTGGCGATGAGGACCTGGTCCAGGGTGGCGAGACGCCCCAGCACCGCCCGGATGCAGGCCTCGGAATCCGGCGCGGCGCTCAGCCACGTGAAGGCCGGCTCCCGCAGGATCTGGGGCACGTCCAGGGCAAAGGCGGCCTTGCGGCGGTCCAGGTCCCGGTCCGCGATGAGCACGTCCAGGCCCCGGCCGTCGGGGGCAGCGGTGGCAAAGGAGGCGTTTTCCCAGGTGGAGAGGAGGAATTCCCGGCTCAACGCCCCAAAGCCCAAAATGCACAGGGAGAAGGGCCGGGCGGGCTCCCACACGTCCTCCCGGAAGGCGCCGGAGGCCCGGGCCTGCAGGGCCTTCAGCGGCCGGTGATCCAGCAGGAAGGAGCGGATGAGCTGCTGCTCCCGGGAGACCAGGTAGGCGTCCAGGTGGGGGTAGCAGAGGTCCTCAAACCGCAGCAGATCGTTGTCCAGATAGGCGGTGACGTGGAGCTCCGGCAGGCGCTCCCCCACCCGGTCCAGCTCATCCAGGCGGTGGAGGTTGTTGTTTTTGCCGTCGGGCAGCAGGAGGATGCGGTACCGCTTGCCGGGGCGGAGGAATTTTTCCCAGGGGCGGGTCTCCGCCACGGCCCGGAGGTCGGCGCTCTCGTCTGCCTCCTTTTGGGGCACGAAGATCACCGCGGCCCGGGGCTCTTTTTTGCGGATCTCGGCGATCATGGCCCGGGCGCCGGGCACCTTGCCGCAGACCACGTAGATCTCCCGGCGAAAGCAGGTGCGCAGGCGGTTGACGAGGGCCGAAAACGCCCGGTGGAAGAACACCACCAGCACCGTCCGGACGGTGTAGAGGGACATGAGGTAGAACAGCAGCGTCAGCGCCGGGTCGTCGAACCGGGAGAGGTCCGCGCCAAAGGCCATGGCCTTGGGGGCGTCGTAGGCGCAGCGCAGCAGCAGGGTGAGGCACCCAGCCGGGGTGGTCTCGGGCGTCAACCGGGCAAAAAAGTACAGCGGAATGATGAACAGGTAGGTGAACCCCATGAGCAGGAAGCTGCGCACCCGCACCGAACGCTTGCGCAGCAGCACCGTGAGCAGGACCATGCCTGCCAAATAGCCCAGCAAAATCAGCATCGTCATCGATCTCCTCTCTGCAAAAAAGGCCGGGAAACGGTCCGGAAAGGGCCAAAACAGGCCTCTCTACGGTCATTATAGAGAACCCGGGCGCGGTTGTCAATCGAACGGGGTTGGAAGTGCGGGGGCGTCTCGCGGGGCGCGGGGCCTGAACTGGGCCCCGCGCTTCCTTTTGCGGAGCAAAAGCGCCTGCCGCAGGCAGGCGGCGAGACGGGGGAGGTGGGTGGGCGGGCGAGATGGTTTTTTTGGTGGGGCCGGGTGGCGTTCCGGTTGGGTTGCGGGGGAAATTGAGCGGGTCGGAGCAGGAAAAGCAGGGGTTTTGGTGAGAAACGTGCAGGTGGAGGTTTTTGCCGGCCTTTGTTTCGCGGTTTGTGCGGATTCAAGGGCGCGACGGCCCATTGGTTTCCAGTAGGCGTCAGCGCGGGACGCGCGAGGCGCGACTGGGCCAGTCCGGCCACGGACTGGCGGGCGCGACGACCCACTTTTTTCCAGTAGGCTCTGTGGTGCGGCTTTGCCCCGTCCGGGCACGGACCCCTCCATATATCCCCTATTAAAAGGGGTAAAGTTTCCCTGGGGAGGGAAACTTTTTTGAAAAAAATTTAAAATTTACAATTTGTTCATATTTGAACAAATGTCGGGAAAGGGACAAAATGGGGTCTGGACCATACCGGAAGGGGGCCGGAAGGGTTAAAAAATGGGCCGGAACCCGACGGGAAGGGGTTTGGGAGGACAGGCACCGGCGGGCCGTCTCGCAAGGGGTGGGCCTGGGCTTGGCCCACCCTTCCTTTTGCGGAGCAAAAGTGCCTGCGGAGCAGGCGGCGAGACGGGGGAGGCGGGTGGGGCCGCCAGACGGTTTTGCAAACGGACGGGCGCGACGGTTTGCCTGTTGTCAGAAGCAACCGAGGCGCGACTCAGCCTGCACCGCCAGGTGCCGGGCGCGACGACCCATTTTCGTCCAGTAGGCGTAAAGCGCGGGGACCGCGCGCCCCGCGACTTGCCCCGCCCGGGCACGGGCCGCGGCTTTGCCCCGTCCGGGCACGGACCTGCGAGACGGGGGAGGCGGGTGGGCGGGCGAGATGGATTTTTTTTGGTGGGGCAGAGACGGGTTCCCGTTGGGTTAAAGGCGGAATCGAACGGGTTGCGGCTGGAAAAGCAGGGGGTTTGATGGGATGCGTACAGATTGGAGTTTTGAAAAAAGGAAAAGTTTCCCTGGGCGGGAAACTTTTTTGTGTAAAGCAAATTTGCTTGTCGGTTTTTGAAGTGGAGCAAGATTTAAAGCTGGCTAACTTTACAGAGGATCTCCGTGGGGGGCAGCAGCGGGGTGGCCGCCCGGCAGGCGGCGATGGCGGCGGCGTCCGGCAGGGCGGGGATGGCGCCGGGCTGGGTGGCGCAGAGGGCCCCGGCGGCGTTGGCAAAGGCGGCGAACTCCGCGAGCTCGGCTTGGGTGAGGTCCTGGGGATGCCGGCCGGAGCGGACGATGCGGGCCAGGAGGGCCCCGAAAAAGCTGTCGCCGGAGCCGGTGGTGTCCACCACGTGGGTGTTGTAGGTGGGGGCCTGGAAGGCAAAGGCCGGGGTGAACACGGCGCAGCCCGAGGGGCCCAGGGTGACCACCACCAGGGAGACGCCCTGGGACAGGAGGCAGCGGGCCCCGGCGGCGGGGTCGGCCGCTCCCGTGAGGAGGGTGAGCTCCTCCCCGGAGACTTTCATCACGTCGGCCAGGGGGATCAGGCTTTGCATGGCGGCGACGCCGGTGGGCTCGTCCGGCCAGAGGGGCGGGCGCCAGTTGGGATCGTAGGCGGTGAGCTTGCCCCGGGTGCGGGCATAGGCCGCCAGGGCGGGGACAGCGCTGCGGGCGGGCTCCGCCGTGAGGAGCAGGGAGCCGAAGCACAGCAGGGTGCAGTCGTCGATGAGGCGGCGCAGGGCCGGAGAATCGGTGAGGAGGGTGTCTGCGCCGGGGTCGCGGTAGAAGCTGAAATCCCGGTCCCCCCGGTCATTGAGCTGGACGAAGGCCAGGGACGTGGCGGCCTGGGGGCACAGGCGCAGGCCCTGGGTGTCCACGCCGCAGCCCACCAGGGTGTCCCGGAGGAAGCGGCCGAAGGGGTCCTCCCCCACGCAGCCCAAAAAGCCCGCCGAGACCCCCACCCGGGCCGCCTGGACGGCCACATTGGCCGGGGCGCCGCCGGGGTTACGGGCAAACAGCGCCTGCCCTGCGGGGGTCACACCGGAGGGGGTGAAATCGATGAGCAGCTCGCCCATGCTCAACAGTTCTGCCATGAAAAATGCCTCCTTGGTTCCAGTTGGATGTGGCTCCAGCATAGCACACGGCGGGGCAAAATGCAAGGGGCGGCGGGGAAAAAGCATTGACAACGGATGGGAAGTCTGGTATACTGAGGACAAACGGACGCGACCATTTTTCAATGTGCAAACTGAGTTTTCTTGGTTTGCGCATATTTTTTTCGCGTTCTTTGAGGAGGTACCTATGCTGATCTACGATCCAAGACAACAGACGGTGACCCGCACCACGGGGGGATACTCCGCCGGGGGGCTGGCCATTCGGGACACGTATGCCCGGGTTGGCGGGATGCGGTGCGTGCTGTACGAGCCGGAAGAGCCCGCCGAAAAGAGCCGCATCGCGGTGATCTGCATCCACTCCGACGGGGATTACAGCACGTTCCCCATCGGCGGAGAGCTGGCCAAGCGGGGGTATCGCACCCTGTGCGGGCAGGTCTCCGACCCGGAAGGGACCCTGGACCGCAAGCTGGTGGACGTGGGGCGCGGGGTGCGCTTTCTGCGCAGCCTGCCCGGAGTGGAAAAGGTGGTGCTGATGGGCCACAGCGGCGGCGCCACGCTGATGAGCGCCTATCAGGCGGCGGCGGAGAAGGGCGTGGGGATCTTTCAGACGCCGGAGATGCTGATCCCCTGCACAGTGACGGAGGCGCTGCCCCCGGCGGACGCCCTGATGACGCTGGACTCCAACTGGGGCAACGGGGCCATGACCCTTGTGAGCGTGGACCCCGCCGTGGTGGAGGAGGGCAACGGGGTGCGGCTGGACCCGGAGCTGGACATCTTCTCCCCGAAAAACGGCTTTGACCCCCAGGGCAGCACCTATTCCCAGGAGTTTTTGGACCAATACTTTGCCGCCCAGGCCGCCCGGAACAACCGGATCATCGCCCAGGCCCGGGAGCGGCTGTTCGCCCTGGAGCACGGCAAGGGCCGCTATACCGACGACGAGCCCCTGGTGATCACCGGGGCGGGGCAGATGGCCTTTTGCAACCGGGTGTTCCCCCAGGACATCCGCCTGGCGAACCACACCCGGGGGGCCTATCCCCTGCTGCACCCGGACGGCACCGAGACCGTGGAGATCATCCGGTCCGTGCGGCGGGCCCGGGGCGGCAGCAGCCCCACGGGGTCCATCGGGGCGTGCGTGCTCACCACGGTGCGGTCGTTCCTCTCCAACCGGGCGGTGCTGGCGGGAGACCGCTACGGCGTGCGGCCCGACGGCATCGAGGACGTGCGCTGGGACGAGGCGTGGTCCTGCACGCCGGGGAACATCCGCCACGTGGAGGCCCCCCTGCTGGCCATGGGCATGACCGGGAGCTATGAGTTCCTGGCCGCCGAGGCGATCTATCAGAACGCGGGGAGCCGGGACAAGACCATCGCCTTTGTGGAGGGCGCGGGGCACAATTTCGACTGCCGGGGCCGGGAGGATGAATTCGGCGACACGCAGAAGCGGCTGTTCGACTATGTGGACGGGTGGCTCAGCGCCCCCGGCAGACTGGACTGAGGAGGACATGGACATGTTGACGTTACAGGGAAGGACCTGTGTTTTTGCCGGCGCCACCGCCGGAGACGGCGTGGAGGCCGTCAAGCTGCTGTGCGCCCAGGGCATGAACGTGGTGCTGATGACCCACCAGCCCGACCGGGCCGCATCGCTCATGGAGGAGATCCGGGCTTCGGGGGCGCCGAGACGGTGCATCTGCAGCGTGCAGGGGGACCGGGGCGCCCCGGAGGAGGACCCGGAGGTGTACCGGGCCGTGGAGGCCGAATTGGGCTCGGTGGATGTGGTGATCTGCAACACCGGGGCCACGGGGAAGGCCATCCCCATGGAGGAGACCACCGACGCCCAGCTGCTGCGGAGCATCGAGCACCTGGCCGTGGGCAGCTTTGCCATGCTGCGCACCGCCCTGCCCTATCTGCGCCGGAGCCGGGCCCCCCGGGTGATCTTCATGACCTCGGTGGAGGGGGCCGAGGGCGGCGTGCACGAGAGCTTTGCCAACGCCGTGGCCAAGGGGACCGTTCGGGCGCTGACGGTGAACGCCGCCGCCCGGCTGGCACCGGAGGGCATAACGGTCAACTGCATCGCCAAGGGGCCCATCCCCCGGGTGGAGGGCATCCGCCCCGGAGATGCGGACCCCGCCGACCTGGTGCCCAGCGTGCCCATGGGGCGCATGGGCACCGCCGGCGAGCTGGCGGCCCTCATCGCCTATCTGGCCAGCGAGGAGAGCGGGTACCTCACCGGGCAGACCCTGTCTCTCTCCGGCGGGTACGGCGTGCGAAAGTAAGCAGCGGCAGCGAGGCCGGGCCGATTGGAACGCTGGAACGGAAAAAATGCGGGCCCTTCCCAGTGGGAAGGGCCCGGTCTTTTTACGGCTGGCGGTTGGCGCGGATGAGCTCGGCCAGGGGGATGTGGGGATTGCGGTAGCGGGCGTTGGGGTTCACCTCGTGGAGGGAGGCGAACTGGACGGCCTTCTGGGGGCAGGCGTGGATGCAGGCCATGCAGCCCACACAGCGGTCGGTCTGATATTCTGGGCGGCCGTCCCGCAGGGAGATGCACCCCATGGGGCACACCCGGGTGCAGGTGCCGCAGCCGATGCAGTCCCCGGTGACGCGGTAGAGGGGCTGGACATAATAGGGGCCCTGTTCCTCGATCATATGCCGATAGCCGGCGTAAAACTCCTTTTCCCAGTCGCTGGCGGGCTGGACGGCCCGCTTGCGGGCGTCGATGTCCGCCCGGAGAGCGGCCAGGTGGGCATCCACCTGCTTTTCGGGCTCCAGCTGGCGCTGGGCGTCCATGTCGAAGACGGGCAGGGCGTTGTCCAGCATGAGCACGGTGTTGATGTAGTCCGCCGGCTTGCCCATGGCCTGCAGGTCCGCCTGGACGCGCTGGGCCACGCCGCCGTGGTGGCAGCCGTAGGTGAGGATGATGTAGAAGTAGTCCGTCTCGAACTGGGAATCCCGGATGAAGGTGCGGACCACCGGGGGCATGTCCAGCTCGAAGAGGGGGCACACGATGCCGATGGCATCGGCCTTGTAGCGGCGGTCCGATCGGTTCAGCTCCTGGGGGATGCTGACGAGTTCGGTGTCCAGCTGCTTGGCGGCATACAGGCTGTTGCCGGTGGCGGTGAAATACAGGATCATGGAAAAGACCTCCTATTGGGTTCGTTTGAGTCCAGTATAGCAGGTCGGTTTAGAAATGTAAAATATCTATTTCAAATCCTGTTTCATTCAGAAACTGTATCACGGATCTGCCGCAGGAAGGCCTCCACCGCCGGGGGCTGCACCGGCCTTTTTTTCCAGATCAGCGACGCCGCGGCGGTCCTGCGGGGGGTGAAGGGCACGAAGGTCCAGCCCGCCTGGGCCTCGCCGGGCACGCCCAGGCACACCACGCCCTCGTGGGCGGCCCGGGCCAGCTCCAGGGCGTTGGCCACCAGGTTGTAGGCGGCGTCCGCCCGCTGCTCCTCCTCCCGGCCCAGGAACCGGACCAGCTCGCTTTTGAACACGGTGTTCTCCGGGAGGATGAGCCTCTCCCCCCGCAGCTGCTGGGGGCGCAGCTGGGGCTCTCCGGCCAGGGGGTGATCCCCGGGCAACAGCACGCCCCAGGTCTCCTCCAGGCCCAGGTCCAGGATCTCGAAGGCAGCGGGATCCACCCGGCGCATGACGAACCCGGCATCCAGCACGCCCTTTTCGATGTCCTCGGCGATGCGGTCGGCGTTCTCGGAGATCAGGTGGAAGCCCACCCCGGGGTTCTCCCGGCGGAACCGGGCGATCTGCTGGGCCAGGAAGCTCACCGAGCCGGTCTCCCCCATGCCCAGGTAGATCTCCCCCACCAGGGCCTGGGCGCTCTCGTCCCAGCGGAGGGCCTTGCGGTAGAGGGCCAGCATCTCCCGGGCGGTCTCCCGGAAAAGGAGTCCGTCGGGGGTGAGGCGGACGTTTTTCCGGGTGCGGACGAAGAGGGTCTTATGGAGCTGGGCTTCCAGGTCCATCAGCTGCCGGGAGACCGTAGGCTGGGAGACGTGGAGGAGCTCCGCCGCCCGGGTGATGTTCCCCTCCTCGGCCACCATGAGAAAATACTCCAATACATGCAGATCCATATCCGCCGCTCCTTTCCCGCTGGGTGGGTTTGGGTCCAGTATAGCATGAAACCCGGCCGGGGGCAAGAGGGAAGCCCACCCGCTGCCGCGCCCGCCGCGCCCTAGGCGCGGCGGCTTTCTCCCCACGGGGAGAAAGCGCCCGGCCGCCCCGAAAGGGCGGCCGGGCGGGCGCGGCGGGCCTGGGGGGACCGCCCAGCCGGGGATTCAAACCAAAAGACCCGCAGCTCCCCGTGGGAAGCCGCAGGTCCTGGGTCCATCCGGAGCCCAAACCGGGCCCGGGTGTGCGTTACTTGGAGATGTCGCTGCCGAAATACTTCTCGGAGAGCTGGGTGAGCACGCCCTCGTCCCGCAGCTCGGTGATGGCCTGGTTGATGGCCTCCCGCAGGGTGGCGGCCTCGTCGCCCTTGCGCAGGGGGATGGCGATGGGGTTGGCCTCCTCGGTCTGGTCCACGATCTCGATCTCCGCATCCGGGTGCTGACCCAGATAGTCGTAGAAGGACACGTCGGCGTTGAGGGTGGCGTCTACCCGGCCCTGCAGCACCACCTGGATGGTCTCGTCCAGGGTGTCCACGCCCTCCACGGTGGCGCCGTATTCCTCGGCCATCTCCATGTACGTGCTGCCGATGGAGTTGGCGGTCACCTTGCCGTTGAGGTCCTCAAAGGTCTTGATCTCCTCGTTGCCCTTGCGCACCACCAGCGCCGTGCGGGTGTAGGCATAGGGCTCGGTGAAATCGTAGGACGCGCTGCGTTCCGGGGTCACGTCCACGCCGTTGCACACCATGTCGTACCGGCCGGACTCCAGCCCGGCGAACAGGCCGTCCCATTCGCCCTCGACGAACTCGGCCTCGACGCCCAGCTTGCCCGCGATGGCCTTGGCCACCTCGGTGTCGTAGCCCACCAGGTCGTTGTTCTCATCGTGATACGTCCACGGGGCCCACATGCCCTCCATGGCCACGATGATGGTGCCCCGCTCCTGGATGGTGGCCAGCAGGTCGGGCTCACCGGTGCCGCTGGTGACCGGCCCGGGGCCGGTGACAGTGGTGTTCCCGGGAGCAGAGGAGGCGTTGTCCTCCGGGGCCTGGGCAGGGCCGGGGCCCGTGACGGTGGTGTTGCCCGCCGCGGAGGAGTTCTCTCCCTCCGGAGCCTGGGCGGGGCCGGGACCGGTGACGGTGGTGTTGCCGCCGCAGGCCGCGCAGGCCAGGACGAGCAGCACCGCCGTCAGCAGAACGGCAACTACTTTTTTCATCTTCATTTCTCCTTTTTGTGATTTGATCTATGAGCACAGCTCGCGCTGATCCCATCTGAGGGGAAGTGTCTGGTCCTCCCGCCTCGCGCCCCGCTGCGCGGGGCCGTTCCCCCGCAGGGGGAACGCCGCCGGCCTGCGGCCGGCGGGCGAGGGGGGCCGGGGCGCCGGATCACGACCCGGTGGGGGCCGCCAGCTCCGGCGCGCGGATGTTCTTTAAAAACTCCCGGATCCGCTCGTTTTGGGCAGAGCCGAAGAACTCCGCCGTGGGGGCGTTCTCCAGCACCGTGCCGCCCTCCATGAACAGCACCCGGTTGGACACGTTCCGGGCGAACTGGATCTCGTGGGTGACCACCAGCATGGTCATCCCATCCTCCGCCAGGTCCCGGATCACCGCCAGCACCTCGCCGATGAGCTCGGGGTCCAGGGCGGAGGTGGGCTCGTCAAAGAAAATGATCTCCGGCTGGGCCGCCAGCGCCCGGGCAATGGCCACCCGCTGCTGCTGCCCGCCTGAAAGCTGGGTGGGATAGGCCTCGCACCGGTCCAGCAGGCCCACCCGGTCCAACGCCGCCCGGCCCCGTTCCACCGCCTCAGACCGGGGCACCTTGCGCCCCGCCGTCAGCCCCAGGGTCACGTTGTCCAGGGCGGTCTTGTTCCGAAACAGATTGTAGTTCTGGAACACGAAGGCCGTCTTTTTCCGCAGGCGGGCGATGTCCGCCTTGCGCATGCGGCCCATGTCGAAGGTCTCCCCGTCGAACTGCAGGGTACCCTCGTCCGCGTGCTCCAGGAAATTCAGGCACCGCAGGAACGTGGTCTTGCCGCTGCCGCTGGGGCCCAGGATGGCGATGACATCCCCCTGGTCCACGTGTACGCCGCAGCCCTTGAGCACTTCCAGCTCCCCGAAGCTCTTTTTGACTCCTTCCACCGTCAGCATACCGGCCTGCTCCTTTCGTCAAATGGCGTAGCGGGAAAGCCGCTTCTCCAGCACGTGCTGGATCTTGTTGAGCACCGTGCAGAAGACCAGGTACACCAGGGCCACTTCCAGATACAGCGCCATGTATTCGTAGGTGCGCCCCGCCACCCGCACCGCGGCCATGAACATCTCCGGCACGGTGATGGACATGGCCAGGCTGGAATCCTTCACCAGGCTGATGAGCCCGTTGCCCAGGGACGGGAACGCCACCCGGAACGCCTGGGGCAGCACCACGTGCCACATGGTCTGCCGCCAGCTGAGCCCGCAGCACAGCCCCGCCTCCATCTGGCCCCCGGGCACCGAATCCAGCGCGCCGCGCATGGCCTCGCTGCAATAGGCTCCCTCGTTGAGGGCGAACACCAGGATGGCCGAGGGCACCGCCGGCAGCAGGATCCCCAGGTTGGGCAGGCCGTAGTAGACCACATACAGCTGCACCAGCAGGGGCGTGCCGCGGATGACCCAAACGTAAAACTGGACGATCTGGCTGAGCACGGGCACCTTGGCGAACCGCACCAGGGCGGTGACCACCGCAATGACCACCGCCAGCAGGAAGGACACCACCGCCAGCGGCAGGCTCATGCCGATGCCCGCCGTCAGCATCCGGGGAAACGCCTCCACCAGAATGCTCCAAAGTCTCTCGTCCATATGTCTGCTCCTTCCAGGTGGAAAAAAACGCCACCGGCTCTAAAGATACCACTTCAACCTAACTTTAAGTCAAGAGTTTTTTTGACTGATTTTCCGCCCGCTCCTGCAAAAAGGACACATTCACCAAAATGTAGTGCTACAATACATATTGGACAAGGGAGCTGGGAAGTTCACAAAAAAGAGAAGAAGGAACCGGCCAAATCGG
>CANRPD010000020.1 GCA_947632385.1 uncultured Clostridia bacterium
GCTTTGCGTGAGGGCTGGGATAATCCTAATGTATTCCAGATCTGCACGCTGAAGCAGTCAAGCAGTGACGTTCGCAAACGTCAGGAAGTAGGCCGTGGCCTGCGTCTGTGCGTCAATCAGGACGGCGAACGTATGGATACGAATGCGCTCGGTAACGATGTACATAACATCAATGTGCTGACTGTTATTGCAAGCGAGAGCTATGATTCCTTTGCCAAGGGACTTCAGACTGAAATGGCGGATGCAGTAGCAGATCGCCCGCGTGCAGTCACTGTAGACCTGTTTGTCGGCAAGGTCATCAAGGATGACAAAGGCAATGAGCAGGTTATCGATCAGGATACGGCATCTGCGATCCATTACGATATGATAGTCAATGGCTATATCGACCGCAAGGGTGTTCTGACAGATAAATTCTATCAGGATAAGGCCAATGGTGAGATCAAGGTTGCCGAGGAGGTTGCTGATTCTGCAGCGTCCGTTATCGAAATTGTTGATTTCATCTATGATGCCCGCAGCATGCAGCCTGAGAGCGCCCGCAGCAATAACGTGGAACTGCAGGTTGACGAGGATAAGATGACGATGCCGGAATTTAAGGCACTCTGGTCCAAGATCAATGCCAAGTCAGTATATGTGGTGGATTTTGATACTGATGAGCTCGTTCGCAAGTCTATTGCTTCGCTGGATAGCGAACTGCATGTTTCAAAGATTTACTTCCGCGTTGAAACCGGAGCAATGGATACCATCAAATCGAAAGATGAGCTTTTGTCCGGCGCCTCCTTCGTTAAAGAAGAATCCGCCAGCTACGGTGTGACTGTAACGGCAAATTCTAACGTGAAGTATGACCTGATCGGAAAGCTGGTAGATGAAACGGGCCTGACAAGAAAGGCTATCATTGCCATCCTTCAGGGTATCCAGCCATACGTATTCAATCAGTTTAGGGACAATCCGGAGGAGTTTATTTTGAAGGCTGCCTTTCTGATCAATGAACAGAAAGCAACGGCTATCATTGAGCATATTACTTATGACGTTCTGGACGAGCATTACGATACAAATATTTTCACCGAGCCTACCATCAAGGGCAAGCTGGGTGTAAATGCAATGAAGGCCAAGAAGCACCTTTATGACCATATTGTTTACGACTCCAGCAACGAGCGCGACTTTGCCACCGATCTGGACACCAACACAGATGTTGCTGTTTACATCAAGCTGCCGGATGGCTTCTATATCTCCACGCCGGTTGGACACTACAATCCGGACTGGGCAATTGCCTTTTACGAGGGCAAAGTAAAGCACATTTATTTCGTGGCAGAGACAAAGGGTTCCATGAATTCTATGCAGTTAAGGATGATTGAGGAGTCCAAGATTCATTGCGCAAGAGAGCACTTCAAGGCAATCTCCAGCGGCAATGTCGTTTATGATGTTGTAGACAGCTATAAGTCTCTGCTGGAAAAGGTTATGAAGTGAAATCAACACAGAGCCTAATAACCAAAAAGCACAAAGTGCAGGGATTGCTCCCCATACTTCGTGCTTTTTGTTTGCCCCAATCCAGCCTGACAGATGCCGTAATTATAATTTTAGCTTCAAAACTTTCTTACGGGCACCCGCCATTGGACCGGGCGGTTTTTGCGTGCAGGGGGGACTTCCGAGGGACGGGGTGGGTGGAGGCCGTCGTCTCGCCGCCCCGCCGCCTTTGGCGGCGGGGCCTTCTCCGCAGGAGAAGCGCCCGGGCCGCAGGCCCGGGCGGCGAGACGGCGGGGCCTGCGGGCTTAGAACATCCCGGGCAGGAGCAGCATCAGGGCAACCCCGGCCAGCAGGGACAGCAGATTCGCGGAAAACGCATAGAGCGCCGCCCGCACCGGGCCCGTGGGCCGTCTCCGGGTGTGTTTGGGCAGCAGCATCGCGTAGAGCACGGCCTCCACGACAAAAATGAGCAGCTCCAGCAGGAAGTACAGCAGCAGCGTCGCAAGCGGGCCGGAAAAATACCCCACCAGATTCAGCGCCACGTTGAGCCCCACCTGGGTCACGCCGTTGACCAGCAGGATCAGCAGCAGCGGGACCTTTTCCCGGTACCCGAAGGCCAGCGCCAGGAACATCTCCACCCCCAGGGTGAGCAGCAGCCGCAGGAAAAAACCCAACAGCTCCGGCCCAAGGCGGGTGTCGCGCTCCACGGAGATCGTTGCACCGCCCACCCCCAGGGGATCCACCTCCAGGGTCCCGTCTGTGATCCGGGCGGTAAACGTGCTGTGAAATGCGTACCGCTCCAAGATCCCGCTGGAGAGGAAGACCTCCCGCTCCGGGAAATACAGCAGCAGCTTGAACCGATAGGGCGGGTAGTAGGTCCAGGCAAGCTCTCCGGTCTCCCCCACGTCCCAGCTCTCCTGCAGGTAGTAGTAGCCGTCCGGGTCCTCATACCGGACGAACACCTCCCAGCCGGGCATGGCCCGCCGCCACTCGTCGGGCTCTTCGCCCTCCCAGACGCTGGCGGGACCGGTGGATTCCTTCTCCGACAGCAGCGTGCCCCAGCAGGGCTCGTCCCCCAACCCGTAGATGGTGATCTGCACCGAGGGCTTGGGGCCGGAATCGGCGTGGATGGGGACCGCCAGCGTGCAGAACAGGAGCACAGCCAGCAGCCAGCACAGTCCTTTTCGTCTCATGAAGCGCACCTCCTTCTGGTTCCAGTATATCGGAGCGGACCGGGGAAAGCAAGTTACAGTTGGGCTACAAACTCCCTACAAACCGGTAACATCGCCCGCCCCGCCTGCCGGGAGGCCGCCGGTCCCCGCCCCGCCCGGCGGTTTGCCCGCAAACCGCCGGCTTTCCCTCCAGGAAAGCGCCCGGTCCGGGGGCCCGGGCGGCGGGGCGGGGACACCCTCGGCCAGAACGCGGCCGCAAAAAAGCACCCCCGCCGGTAGGGGCGGGAGTGCTCGCAGGTCGGATCGCAGAAACTTACTTGGTGCCCTCGTACACCGCCACGGCGCAGGCCACGGTGGCGCCCACCATGGGGTTGTTGCCCATGCCGATGAGGCCCATCATCTCCACGTGAGCCGGCACGGAGGAGGACCCGGCGAACTGGGCGTCGCCATGCATGCGGCCCATGGAGTCGGTCAGGCCGTAGGAGGCCGGGCCGGCAGCCATGTTGTCGGGATGCAGGGTACGGCCGGTGCCGCCGCCGGAGGCCACGGAGAAGTACTTCTTGCCGTTCTCGTTGGCCCACTTCTTATAGGTGCCCGCCACCAGATGCTGGAAACGGGTGGGGTTGGTGGAGTTGCCGGTGATGGACACGTCCACGCCCTCGTGCTTCATGATGGCCACGCCCTCCAGCACGTCGTTGGCGCCGTAGCACTTCACCGCCGCGCGCTCGCCGTCGGAGAAGGGCCGCTCTTCCTCCACATGCAGCTCGCCGGTGAAGAAATCGTAGTCCGTCTTCACATAGGTGAAGCCGTTGATCCGGGAAATGATGTAGGCGGCGTCCTTGCCCAGGCCGTTCAGGATGATGCGCAGGGGCTCCTTGCGGGCGCGGTTGGCCGTCTTGGCAATGCCGATGGCGCCCTCAGCGGCCGCAAAGGACTCGTGGCCCGCCAGGAACGCAAAGCACTTGGTCTCGTCCCGCAGCAGCATGGCGCCCAGGTTGCCGTGGCCCAGGCCCACGTTCCGCTGCTCCGCCACAGAGCCGGGGATGCAGAAAGCCTCCAGGCCGATGCCGATGGCCTCGGCCGCCTCGGCGGCGGTCTTCACGCCCTTCTGGATGGCCACCGCGCAGCCCAGGGTGTAGGCCCAGCCGGCGTTCTCAAATGCGATGGGCTGCACGCCCTTGACGATCTCGTAGGGATCGAAGCCCTTGCTGTTGCACAGCGCTCTCGCCTCTTCGAGGGACCCGATGCCGTACTCGGCCAGGCACTTCTCGATCTTCGGCATTCTTCTCTCTTTGCCTTCAAACACAACGTCGTTTGCCATTTTGGTTATCCTCCTGTGTCAATTGATGTGCATCATTCTTCTCTGGGGTCGATGTACTTGGCAGCGCCGTCGAACCGGCCGTACTGGCCGATGTTCTTCTGGTACGCCTCATCGGGAGAAACGCCGTGCCGGATGTCTTCCAGCATCTTGCCCACGCGCACGAACTGATAGCCGATGACCTCGCCTTCCTCGTCCAGGGCCATCTTGGTCACATAGCCCTCGGCCATCTCCATGTAGCGCACGCCCTTGAGCTTGGTGGAGAACATGGTGCCCACCTGAGAACGCAGGCCCTTGCCCAGGTCCTCCAGGCCGGCGCCGATGGGCAGGCCGTCCTCGGAGAAGGCGGTCTGGCTGCGGCCGTAGGCCAGCTGCTTGAAGATCTCGCGCATGGCCACGTTGATGGCGTCGCACACCAGGTCGGTATTCAGGCATTCCAGCAGGGTCTTGCCCGGGAGGATCTCCGCGGCCATGGCGGCGGAATGGGTCATGCCGGAGCAGCCGATGGTCTCCACCAGCGCCTCCTGGACGATGCCCTCCTTCACGTTCAGGGTCAGCTTGCAGGCGCCCTGCTGCGGCGCGCACCAGCCGATGCCGTGGGACAGGCCGGAGATGTCTTTGATCTCATACGCCTTGACCCATCTGCCCTCCTCGGGGATCGGCGCCGGGCCGTGATGCGGGCCCTTCTTCACCGTGCACATATTTTCCACTTCATGGGAATAGTTCATAATCGGGACTCCTTTCGTTTTCTGCGTATCGTGACCGATACATTCTCCTCCCATTATAAACGGATTGTCCAAAGGTTGCAAGCCCTCTCGCAAAAAAATCTTCCGTTTTGCCAAAAAACGGCGCCGCCCGACCCTTCGGGCGGCGCCGCAGGCGCGTTTATGCTTCCGGTCCGTAAAACCACCGGTCCATCCCGGCCCCGCCGGTCTCGTTGGGCCGCTGGCGAAAGCCGAACTGCTCGTAAAAGGTCTCCCGCCCCGCCGCGGACATCAGCGACACCTTCACCCGCCAGCCGGGGCGCAGCTGCTCCTTCAGGGCGGTCAGCAGCTTGGCCACCATGGTGGTTCCCAGGGCCTGTCCCCGGTATTCCGGCAGCACCACCACGTCGGAGAGATACGCCACGTAGCTGCCGTCCCACAGCAGCCGGGCCATGGCCACCGTCTGCCCATCCACCCGCGCCGCCACGATGCGAAACGCGTTGTCCAGGCCGTTTTGGGCCTGCTCCACCGGAAAGGCCGGCCACCCCGTGGAGGTCCGCAGCCGCAGGTAGTCCTCCACCGAGAGGGTGTCCTCCCACTGGATGGCGCTCTCGGTCCCCGTCATGCGCCCATCACCCGGACCAAAACCGCCTTCTGGGCATGCAGGCGGTTCTCCGCCTCCTCAAAGATCTCCCCGGCGTGGGCCTCAAAGACCCCTTCGCTGATCTCCTCGCCCCGGTGGGCGGGCAGACAGTGCAGCACCATGGCGTCCGGCGCGGCCAGGGCCATCAGCTCCTCGTCCACGCAGTACCCGGCAAAGGCCGCCTCCCGGGCCTTGCGCTCGTCCTCCTGGCCCATGGAGGTCCACACGTCGGTGTACACCGCGTCGGCCCCCTGCACCGCCTGCCGTGGGGAGTCGGTGATCTCGAACCGCTCCGGGTACCCCACCGCGAACTCCAGGATCTCCCGGGGCGGCCGGTACCCTGCGGGGCACGCCACCGACACCCGCATCCCGGTCTTCAGTCCCCCCACGATGAGGGAATTCATCATGTTGTTGCCGTCGCCGATAAAGCACAGCTTGCGCCCCTCCAGGCCGCCCTTGTATGCCCGGATGGTCTGCAGGTCGGCCAGCACCTGGCAGGGGTGGCAGAAGTCCGTCAGGCCGTTGATCACCGGCACGGAGCCGTACTGGGCCAGGGCCTCCACCTCCTCCTGGGCAAAGGTGCGGATCATGATCCCGTCCACATACCGGGAGAGGACCCGGGCGGTGTCCTGCACCGGCTCCCCCCGGCCGATCTGGCTCCCGTCGGAGGACAGCACCACAGCGTACCCGCCCAGCTGGTGGATGCCCACCTCAAAGGACACCCGGGTGCGGGTGGAGGACTTCTCAAAGATCATCCCCAGGCACTTCCCCTGGAGGATGGGATGGGCCACGCCCTGCTTGTTTTCGGCCTTCAGCCGGTCCGCCAGGTCCAGCAGATCCACGATCTCCTCGCCGGTCAGGTCCAGCAGCTTCAGTAAATGCTTCATGTCGTTTCTCCCCTTTTTTTATCCGTTGCAGCTCTGCAAAACGTCCGCGAAAATGGCGAGCCCCTGGTCCAGGTCCTCCCGGGAGATGGTCAGCGGCGGCAGGAACCGCACCCGCTCCTTGGCGGTGAGGATCAAAAGCCCCCGCCGGGCACATTCGGTGAGCACCCGGTGGGCGTCCAGCCCCGCTTCCAGCGCCACGCCGATCATCAGGCCCCGGCCGTACACCCCAGTCACCCGGGGCGTCTCCAGCAGCCGCTCCCGCAGGTACGCGCCCTTTTCCCGCACTGCTTCCAGGAACGCCGGGTCGCTGACCCGGGACACCACCTCCAGCCCGCCGGCGGCGGCCACCGGGTTCCCCCCAAAGGTGGACCCTTGCTCCCCGGGCTTCAGCACGTCCCGCAGCCGCTCGCTCACCAGGCACGCCCCCATGGGCAGCCCCCCGGCAATGGCCTTGGCGGTGGTCACCACGTCCGGCTGCACCCCATATCCCTGATAGCTGTAAAAATACCCTGTGCGGCCCACGCCGGTCTGCACCTCGTCGATGATCAGCAGCACGTCCTTCTCGTCGCACAGCGCCCGCACCCCCCGAACGAAGTCCTCCTCCATGGGCACCACGCCGCCTTCGCCCTGCACCGTCTCGATGAGCACCGCGCACACCGTCTCGTCCATCTGCTCCGCCACGCTGTCCAGGTCGTTGGCCCGGGCATACCGGAACCCCGGGGTCAGGGGCTGGAACAGCTGGTGAAAGCTCTCCTGCCCGGTGGCGGCCAGGGTGGTCAGCGTCCGCCCGTGGAAGGAATTCTCCAGGGTGGCGATCTCAGCGGCGCCCCGCTGAGCCCCGAACTTCCGGGCCACCTTCACGGCGCACTCGTTGGCCTCCGCCCCGGAATTGCAGAAAAACGCCTGGGCCATGCCCGCCGCGGTGCACAGCCTCTGGGCCAGGGCGGCGGTCACCGGGGAGTAGTAGTAGTTGCACAGGTGCTGGATCTCCCCCGCCTGCCGGGTCACGGCGGCCACCCAGCCCGGGTCCGCATAGCCCAGGGCGTTGACCCCGATGCCTGCGGTGAAGTCGATGTATTCCCGTCCGTCCGCGTCCCAGGCCCGGGCGTTCTGCCCCTTCACCAGGGCGGCGTCCACCCGGCCGTAGGTCCCCAGGATGTACTTCCGGTCCTGGGCCCGGATCGTTTCAAACTCCATGATCGTCTCCCCTTTCCGGATCAGTACAGCATGGTGCCGATCCCTTCGTCGGTGAACAGCTCCACCAGGATGGAATGCGGGATCCGCCCGTCGATGATGTGGGCCCGGCCCACGCCCCGGCGCACGGCGTCCGCCGCACAGTCGATCTTGGGGATCATCCCTCCCGAGATGACCCCTTCCCGCTTCAGGCGGGCCACCTCGCTCACCCGCAGCACCGGGATGATGGACTCCTCGTCTGCGGTGTCCCGCAGCAGGCCCCGCACATCGGTGAGCAGGATGAGCTTCATGGCCCCCAGCTCCCCGGCGATCCGCGCCGCCGCCGTGTCCGCGTTGACGTTGAACACCTCGCCGTGATACCCCGCCGCCACGGTGGACACCACCGGGATGTACCCGTTTTCCGCCGCATCGGTCAAGATCTGGGTGTTCACCTCCCGGATCTCCCCCACATAGCCCAGGTTCTCGTCCAGCATGTCCGCCTTCAGCAGCGAGCCGTCCAGCCCGCACAGGCCGATGGCCTTGCCTCCCGCGTCCTCCAGCCGCTGCACCAGGTCCTTGTTCACCTTCCCCGCCAGCACCTGCTGCACGATCTCCATGGTCTCGGGGTCGGTATAGCGCATCCCGCCTACGAACCGGCTCTCCTTGCCCACCTTTTGCAGCATGGTGTTGATCTCCGGCCCGCCGCCGTGCACCAGCACCACGTTGATGCCCACCAGCTGCATCAGCACGATGTCGCTCATCACGGCGCTTTTCAGCTCCTCGTCCAGCATGGCGTTGCCGCCGTATTTCACCACCAGGGTCTGCCCGGCGTATTTCTTGATGTACGGCAGGGCCTGCACCAGTACGTGGGCCCGCTCGCTGTTTGAGATATCCATGTTTTTCCTCTCCCGGTCAATTCAGTTTCGACAGCGCCCCCACGATGGAGACCACCGCCAGCACATACAGGCCCACCAGCGCCAGGTCGCACAGCACCCCCGCCAGCAGCACCCGCCGCGCCGTCCGGCCCACCTGCAGCCGCCCCGCCAGGGGGTACCCGATGAGCCCCAACAGCAGCAGTACCGCCGTTCCCAGGGCTGCGGGCAGGTTCATGGCCAGATCCAGGTCCACGATCCACAGCGCCCCCAGCACCAGAAAGTCCACCAGCAGCAGCCCGCCCAGCACCAGGAACACCCCGTTCCACACCGTGCCCGGGCCCCGTTTTTTGGGCTCCATGGCCGCGCCTCCTTTCGCTCCGCAGGTTTACGTCCGATAGTCCCCGTTGATCTTCACATAGTCGTAGGTCAGGTCGCAGCCATAGGCCTCTGCGGCCCCGTCCCCGTCGTGCAGCGTCACCGCCACGGTGATCTCCTGGGCGTGGAGCACCCGGGCGGCCAGCTCCTCGTCAAAGGCCAGCCCGCAGCCGTCCCGGCACACGGCGATCTCCCCGTTGGCGCTCTCATACGCCACGTCGATCTTCCCCACGTCCACCTGGGCGCCGGAATACCCCACGGCGCACAGCACCCGGCCGCAGTTGGCGTCCTCGCCGAACATGGCCGCCTTCACCAGGCTGGAGCAGATCACCGCCTTGGCGGCCTTCCGGGCGTCAGCGGTGTCCTTGGCCCCCGTCACCCGGCAGATGAGCAGCTTCGTGGCGCCCTCGCCGTCTCCGGCCATCTTCTTGGCCAGCGCCCGGGCCACCTGGGTCAGCGCCTGGGTGAACGCCGCAAAGTCCTCGTCCTCCCCGGCGATCACCGGGTTCCCCGCCAGGCCGTTGGCCAGCACGGCAAAGGTGTCGTTGGTGCTGGTGTCCCCGTCCACGCTGATCATGTTGAAGGTCTCGTCCGCCGCCCGGCGCACGGCAGTTTGCAGAAGCTCCGGCGCAATGGCGCAGTCCGTGGCCAAAAAGCACAGCATGGTGGCCATGTTGGGGTGGATCATCCCGCACCCCTTGGCGATGCCCCCCACGGTGACGGTCCTGCCCCCCAGGGTCACCTGGGCGGCGGCCTCCTTGGGCACCGTGTCCGTGGTCATGATGGCCCGGGCCGCCAGCCCCGATCCCGTCCGGGAGAGGCTCGCTTTCAGCGCCGCCGCCGCCCCCTCGATGGGCTCCATGGGCAGCTTCTGCCCGATGACCCCCGTGGAGGCCACGATCACGTCCTCGGCCGGGATCCCCAGCTGCTCCGCCGCGATGCCGCACATGCGCTGGGCTTTCTCCTCCCCGTCGGGGTTGCAGGTGTTGGCGTTGCCGGAATTCACGATCACCGCCTGGGCCCGGCCGTTTGCCAGGTTCCGCTTCGTCACCGCGATGGGCGCCCCCTGCACCCGGTTCTGGGTGTACACCGCCGCCGCGGCGCAGGGCGCTTCGCTGTAGATCAGCGCCAGGTCCTCCTTCTGGGCGTTGGGCTTGATGCCCGCCCGGACGCCCCCGGCCCAAAATCCCTTGGGGGCGGTGATGCCCCCGGAAACAAACTCCATGAAAATGCTCCTCTCCCCGGGTCACCGGACCGGCGGCAGGGGAGTGAGCCCCGTCGTCTCGTCCAGTCCCAGCATCCGATTCATGTTCTGCACCGCCGCGCCGGAAGCGCCCTTGCCCAGGTTGTCGAACAGCGCCGTCACGGTGATCCGCTCTCCGTTCCCGGCCACCACCAGCTCCAGCCCGTCCGTGCCGGCATACGCCGCGCCGTAGAGCTTTCCCCGGCCCTGGCTCCCCGTCACCCGGATCAGCGGCTCCCCGGCATAGGCTGCGGCCAGCGCCGCCTCCACGTCCTCCGGGCCCGCACCGCCCCGCAACTGGGACCCGTGCAGCAGCACCGTGGTGGCCATGCCCTGCCGGTAGTCATCCACCACCGGGCAGAACACCGGGGCCGTCTCCAGCCCGCAGCGCACCTGCATCTCCGGCAGGTGCTTGTGGCCCTGGTCCAGCCCGTAGATCCCCGGGCTGGCAAGGGCCGCCTCCCGGTCCGCCGCCTCATACTGGGCGATCATCTTCTTCCCCCCGCCGGAGTACCCCGTCAGGGAGAAGCAGTGCAGCGCCGCGTCGGCGGGCAGCAGCCCCTGGGCCACCAGGGGGTACACCGCCGCGATGAACCCCGTGGCGTGGCACCCCGGGTTCGCCACCCGGCGGCTCTCGGCGATCCGCCGCCGGTGCAGCGGCGAGAGCTCCGGGAACCCATAGGCCCAGCCGGGCGCCACCCGGTGGGCGGTGGAGGCGTCGATGACCCGGGTCTCCGGGTCCTCGATCCAGCTCACGGCCTCCCGGGCCGCGTCGTCCGGCAGACACAGGAACACCAGGTCCGCCGCGTTCAGCAATTTTTTCCGCTCTGCGGGGTCTTTGCGCTTCTCCGGGTCGATGGTCAGCAGCCGGAGGTCCTCCCGCTGGCTCAGCCGCCGTTCGATCTGCAGCCCCGTGGTCCCTTCCCGTCCGTCGATGAAGATCTGCGGTCTCATGCGCTTTCCTCCAATTCATCCAGCACCCGCCGGGCCTCCCGGCGCACGTTGTCCGGGGCGGGGCCTCCCACCGCCGTCCGGCCGGCCACGCAGCGGTCCAGGTCGATGGCGGAGTACACCCCCTCGTCGAACAGCGGGCACAGGGCCTGATATTCCGCCAAGGGCAGGGTCTCCAGGGTCTCCCCCAGCTGGATGCACCGGGCCACCAGCTCCCCCGTGATCCGGTACGCGTCCCGGAAGGGCACGCCCTTTTGGGCCACCAGGTAGTCGGCGCAGTCCGTGGCGTTGATGAAGCCCCCCGCCGCCGCGGCCCGCAGGGCCTCCCGGCGCACCGTCAGGGTCTCCAGCATGGGGATCAGCGGCGTGAGGCACAGCTTCAGGGTGTCCAGGGCGTCGAAAACGGCCTCCTTGTCCTCCTGCATGTCCTTGTTGTAGGCCAGCGGCAGGCCCTTGAGCATCGTCAGGATCCCCATCAGGTCGCCGAAGACCCGGCCGCTCTTGCCCCGGATCAGCTCCGCCAGATCGGGGTTTTTCTTCTGCGGCATGATGCTGGAGCCCGTGCAGAAGGCGTCGTCCAGCTCGATGAACCGGAACTCCCAGGAGCACCACAGCACCAGCTCCTCGCACAGCCGGGAGAGGTGGGTCATGGTCAGCGCCGCGCAAAAGGCCAGCTCCGCGCAGAAATCCCGGTCGCTGACGGCGTCCAAGCTGTTCCGGCTGACCTGGGAAAAGCCCAGCAGTTCTGCCGTCCGCTGCCGGTCCAGGGGATAGGTGGTCCCCGCCAGCGCCCCGGCTCCCAGGGGCAGCACGTCCATGCGCTTTTGGGCGTCCTCGAACCGGGAAACGTCCCGCAGCAGCATCTCGCAGTAGGCCAGCAGGTGGTGCCCGAAGGTCACCGGCTGGGCCCGCTGCATGTGGGTGTAGCCGGGCATCACGGCGTCGGCGTGCTCCAGGGCCCGGCGGGCCAGCACCCGGATGAGCGCCCGCAGCTGGGGCACGAGCTCGCCGCAGACGTCCCGCAGGTACAGCCGGGCATCCAGCGCCACCTGATCGTTCCGGCTGCGGGCGGTGTGCAGGCGTTTGCCGGTGTCCCCCAGCCGGGCGGTGAGCTCTCCCTCCACGAAGGTGTGGATGTCCTCGGCGTCCGGGTCGATGGGCAGCGTGCCGCTCTCGATGTCCCGGAGGATGTCCAGCAGGCCCGCCTGGAGCTTCTCGCTCTCCTCGGGGGCGATGATCCCCTGTTCGCCCAGCATTTTCGCGTGGGCCACCGAGCCCAGGATGTCCTGCCGCGCCATGCGGCTGTCCACGGAAATGCTGGAGTTGAAATCGTTGGTCTTGGGGTCCGGTTCCTTCTGGAACCGGCCTTTCCAGAGCTTCATGCTTCCACACTCGCTTTCATCCAGTGTCAAAATGCTTTGAAGGCCCCCGGCAGGGGGGCAGCAGTCGGGTTGCGGTAGGGTTGCGGCAGGGTTCGAGGGGGAAAATGGGCGGTTCGTGCACGGTGGGAGCAGGTTGGGGGATTTTTGCCCCTCAAAGCCGGGGCAAACAGCGGGGACAGACGATCGCCCGCCCCGCACAGCGCGGGCCGATATGGTTGATTTTTCAGCACACCTGCTCGCGCGACACGCCCCGCGGGGACGAGGCGCCGGCCCGGGGAAAGAACTCACCAAGAGGCCGGGCTGGCAGGAGCCGGGTTGCGGTGGGGTTGCGGTAGGGTTGCGGTACGAAAAAGCGGGGTTCGTGCACGGTAGGGGCAGTTTTGGGGTTTTCGGTCAACACAGCGCGGGCTAATTGGGGTGGTTTTTCAGCACACCTGCTCGCGCGACACGCCCTGCGGGGGCACCCGCCACGCGTGACTTGCCCGCCGCGGGCACGCGGCACGCGGATTACTTGTCGTAGGTGAGGCCCTTTTTGGCCTGGACCTTGATGGGCAGGCCGAAGAGGTTGATGAAGCCGGCGGAGTCCTTCTGGTCGTAGACCTGGTCCTCATCGAAGGTGGCGATGTCCTCGTCGTAGAGGGAGTAGGGAGAGGTGACGCCGGCATCGAGGATGTTGCCCTTGTAGAGCTTCAGGGTCACGTCGCCGGTGACGGTCTGCTGGGTGGAATCCACAAAGGCGGAGAGGGCCTGGCGCAAGGGGGTGTACCACTGGCCGTAGTAGACCAGCTCCGCGAATTTCAGGGCCACCTGCTGCTTGTAGTGGTAGGTGTCCCGGTCGAGGCAGATCTCCTCCAGCTTGTTGTGGGCGTGGTAGAGGATGGTGCCGCCGGGGGTCTCGTACACGCCGCGGGACTTCATGCCCACCAGGCGGTTCTCCACGATGTCCGCCAGCCCGATGCCGTTTTGGCCGCCCAGCTCGTTGAGCTTGGCCACCATCTGGGCGCCGGAGAGGGTCTCACCATTGAGGGCCGTGGGTACGCCCTGCTCAAAGTGCAGGGTGATCTTGGTGGGCGTGTCCGGGGCCAGGAGCGGGGAAACGCTCATCTCCAGGAAGCCGGGCTTCTCGTACTGGGGCTCGTTGGCGGGGTCTTCCAGGTCCAGGCCCTCGTGGGAGAGGTGCCACAGGTTCTTGTCCTTGGAGTAGTTGGTCTCCCGGTCGATGCGCAGGGGGATGTGGTGGGCCTCGGCGTAGTCGATCTCCTCCTCCCGGCTCTTCAGGTCCCAGATGCGCCAGGGGGCGATGATCTTCATATCCGGGGCGAAGGCCTTGATGGCCAGCTCGAACCGGACCTGGTCGTTGCCCTTGCCGGTGCAGCCGTGGCAGATGGCGTCCGCACCCTCTTTCTTGGCGATCTCCACGATGCCCTTGGCGATGATGGGCCGGGCAAAGGAGGTGCCCAGCAGGTACTTGTTCTCGTACACCGCGCCGGCCTTCAGGGTGGGATAGACATAGTCCTGCACGAATTCCTCCTTCAGGTCCAGGATGTACAGCTTGGAGGCGCCGGTCTTTTTGGCCTTTTCCTCCAGGCCGTCCAGCTCGGTGCCCTGGCCCACGTCGCCGGAGACGGCGATGACCTCGCAGCCGTTGTAGTTCTCCTTGAGCCAGGGAATGATGATGGAGGTGTCCAAGCCTCCGGAATACGCCAGAACGACCTTTTTGATCTCGTTTGCCATGATGATCCGACCTTTCGTCAAATTTACTCTGCTATTATACACCCGTTCCCGGAAAAAGCAAGCCCCAATTTGAATATTTATTCATTTTGGGCGGTTTTCGTCTCCTCCCACAGGAACAACAGGCATATCCCCGCGGGTTTTGGGGGAATTTCCGCGAGGTGAGGGTTGGAATATACACTGTATGCAGTGATTTATACATTCTTATTCATACTCGGCCCGGAGGGTCAGGGCGTCGGGCAGGTGGAAGACGGCCTCTTTGAGGAACAGGGGGTAGAAGTAGGCGTCCCGCAGCTGCGCGAAGGGGAGCCAGCAGAACTCGTGGACCTCCGCGCCTTCCCGGCGGAAGAAGGGCTCGACGCCCGTCGGCAGGCCGCTTTCCGGGGTCTCCATCAAAAAATAGAGGCAGAGCTCATGGACTTTCTGCTGGGTGCCGTCCGGCACGAAAAAACTCTGGTTGAGCCACAGGGGCCGGTGGATCTCGGCGGAAATGCCCAGCTCTTCACGCATCTCCCGGAGCAGGGCGGCCTCGGCGGTCTCCCCCACCGCCACCCGGCCGCCGGGCAGGTACCAGTTGCCCTCCGGGGCGTCCCGCATGACCAGCAGCCGGCCCTCCCGGAGGAAGAGCCCGGCGACGCGGTAGTTGAAAAGCTGATCGCCCACAGTGAAGGTGATATCCATGTGCAGTCCTCCTTTGTGTGTTTGTCCCGGGCAGCGCGGGGCTGCGCCTGGGGAACCCCTTGCCTTGGGGAACCCCTTGCGAGGAGTTCCGTCCTGCGCTTCTCGACGATAAAGGCCGTAGGGCTTTGCCCTACAACCCACCATTCTCGCCTGCCGGCTCGGTCGGCGCTGGACGGTTGCCACCGGCAACCAGCGCCCTTTTTGAAAAAGGCGGGCGAAAACTTTATTGTGTTTTCGGCAGGCTGGGAAATCGTCCCATTCCGCAGGGGGAACGTCAAGGCAGGAGATACGCTTTCACCTGGGCGTACAGCCGGTCGTCCACCCGGGCGGTGACGGCGATCCCTTCGGCCACATATTCCTCCCGGAGGACGGCCCCCTGCTCCCGGAGGGAGGCCAGCAGGCCGCCCTTGGCAAAGGGCAGCAGCAGGTCCACGTCCCGGGTGGGATGGGGGAGGTTTTGGTCCACGGCGGCCAGGAGGTCTTCCACACCGAAGCCGGTGCGGGCGGAGAGGCGCACCGCCCCGGGGATGCGCAGGGTGTTTTCCGGGTCCGTGACGGCGTCCCACTTGTTGAGCACGGGGATCACCGCGGCCTCCCCCGCCCCCAGGGAGCGCAGCAGGTCCTCGGTGACCTGCAGGTGCTCGGCGGCTTCGGGGCTCGACGCATCGCAGATGTTGAGGAGCACGTCCGCCGAGGCGGCCTGCTCCAAGGTGGAGTGGAAGGCCTCCACCAGGTGGTGGGGCAGCCGCCGGAGCAGCCCCACGGTGTCCACCAGCAGGACGGTGCGCCCCGAGGGGAGCTTCAGCGCCCGGGCGGTGGGGTCCAGGGTGGCGAAGAGCTTGTCCTCCGCCAGGACGCCGGCATCGGTGAGGCGGTTCATCAGGGTGCTTTTGCCGGCGTTGGTGTAGCCCACCAGGGCCACGGTGAGGACGCCGTCCTTTGCCCGGCGGCGCTGGGTGACGGCCCGGACGGCCTCGCTCTCGGCCAGCTGTTCCTTGAGGGAGGCGATGCGCCGGCGGATGTGCCGGCGGTCGGTCTCCAGCTGGGTCTCGCCGGGGCCCCGGGTGCCGATGCCGCCCCCCAGCCGGGACAGGGCCGTGCCCCGGCCGGTGAGCCGGGGGAGCAGGTACCGCAGCTGGGCCAGTTCCACCTGGAGCTTGCCCTCCCGGCTGCGGGCCCGCTGGGCGAAGATGTCCAGGATGAGCATGGTGCGGTCCACCACCCGGACGCCGAAGGCCTCCTCCAGGTTGCGGATCTGCACCGGGGTGAGCTCCCGGTCGAACACGGCCAGGTCCAGGTCCAGCTCCCGCAGGACCCGGGCGGCCTCCTCCACCATGCCGGAGCCCAGGCAGGTGGCGGCCTCCGGCCGGGGACGCCGCTGGAGCAGCTCCGCCGCCGGGACGGCCCCCGCGGTGCGCACCAGCTCGGAGAGCTCCTGCAGGGAGCTCTCCCCGTCGTAGTCTCCGGTGTCCAGGCACAGCAGCAAAGCCCGCTCCGGCTGCGGGGCCGTGTCGATGAGGGCCCGCTGGGACCGGCGGGTCCCGTTCCGTTCCGTCTGCATGGGCATCCCCTCCCTGTTTTTCTCCATCATACAATAGCCGGGCCGATCCGTCAAGGCGGGAAGGTGGTTGCATTTTGGAAAAAAAGTCTGTATAATGGGCAAAAAGGCAAGGAGGTCCTGTCCGTGCTGTACCATATCCGTCAAAAGGTGATGTCCCTGCACGGGGTCTACAACGTCACCGACACCGCCGACCGGCTGTGCTTCCACGTGAAGCAGCGGGCGGTCTCCGCCACCAACCACACCGTGCTCTACGACGAGAACGACCTGGAGCTGGGGACCATCCACCGGAAGATGGTGTCCCTGCACGGGACGCACACCATCGAGATGAGCAACGGCGAAAAGGCCGAGCTGCGGGAGCACCGGGCCCTGGAGCTCCACGACAACTACGACGTGGAGGGCTTTGGGTGGACGGTGGCCGGGAACATCACCGGCCACGAGTTCGCCATTCAGGACGCGGGGGGCAATGAGATCGCCCGCAGCCAGGAGGCGTACCTCTCCATCGGCGACCGCATGGCCGTGGAGGTGCTGGACGAGAGCCAGACCGCCAAGGTGGTGGCCGTGCTCATCGCCATTTTGGAGATCCAGCGGGACCGCAAGAACGCGGTGGCGCACGATCCCCAGTAAACGGGCGCGGGAGAAGAGCGAAAGCGGGGTGCTTTCGCTCTTCTTTTTTTACGCCCGGGACCAGGGCAGGTGGGCCGGCAGCAGCCGGTCCAGGGCCGCGTCGGCCTGGGCCTGGGTGACCCCCAGCAGCCGGTCCACCGTCACGGTGAGGGCGCCGTCTGCCTCCTGGAGGGTCCCCAGCACCCCGGCCCCGGGCAGGGCCCGGGCGAAATCGGCGGGGGTGAAGCCCCCCGGGCGCTGGGACAGCCGGCCCAGGAGCACCTGCCGCCGGTCTTCGGGGTCACCCGGGGCGGGGAGCTCCCCCAGAAAGCGGGCCCAGCGGTCCAGCTGATCCGCCCCGGCGGTGGCGGCAAAGCAGTCCGCCTTGAGGGCATCCAGGGCGGCGTCCAGCTCCTCCAGGCCGGCGGCCGCGGCCAGGGTCTCCCAGTCGGCGGAGGTCTCCCCCGTCAGGCGGAAGGCCCGGGTTGCGTTGAGGGCCTCCCGCATGCGCCGGGCGATGGTCCCCGGGGTCATGACAGGGCCTCCACGGTCACCGTGCCCAGCACCGGGAGCACCCCCGGCACGCCGGCCACGTCCCGGACGGTCATGCCATATTCCACCTCCCGGGCGGGCACGGCCTCCAGCACCGCCCGGGTGAGCTCGGTGACGTACACCGGGTCCCCCACCTGCTTGGCGGCGTACAGCGCCCCCAGGGCTGCCTCCACCGCCGGCTGGGCGGCGGAAAGGGGCACGGTGTCCGGCAGGAGCAGCCGCACCAGGGTGTTGATGCGCTTGGCCGAGGCGGCGGCCACGGTGACGGCGACCCCCAGCTCCCGCTCCCGGGCATAGCGCTCCCGCAGGGCGGTGAGGGTCTCCTCCGCCGGGGGCGCGCCGTCGCCCCAGACATACACCGTCACGGTGTTGGGCCCGGAGGCCCGGGGCACCACCTGCACGGCGGTGACCCCCGGCTGGGACAGGGCCACCCGGCGGTAGTAGGCGGCGTTGGCGCCGTTTTCCGGCAGGCGGTAGGCCGCCTGCAGGCGGGCGCGGTAGGCCTCGTCGTCCTCGGGGTCCGCGCCCCCGGTGAAGGCCGCCCGGTTGACGCAGTAGTTGACGCCTTCCGGGGCGTCGATGAGGGTGTTGATGGCCGAGGGGGCGCAGTTGCCGCTGATCCCCCCCAGCACCGCCCGGGCCGGGACGTCCACGGAGACGGTCCCGGCGGCAAGCACCCCTGCTTCGGTGGTCTCGTACTCCACGGGGTCCGGGCCGGACACGGCGCACACCGTGCCCGCCGGGATCACCAGGTCCAGCTCCATGGGCAGGTACCGGGAAAAGGTCACCGTGCCCACGGCCTGCCGGGCGGGGAAGCGCTCCAGCCCCCGCTGGGCCCCGTGCAGGTCCAGATAGGTCCCCTGGGCCGTCTGCACGAAGGCCTGAAGCCGGATGAACTCCAGCCGGTGCCACAGGCGCTCGAGCTCCGCAGCCAGCACCTGCAGCCGCAGGCCCGTGTCGGAGACGTCCCGGGCGGGGTGCCCCGCCGCCTGGGCGTAGGCTGCCTCCATGCGTTCCAGGATCTCGCTATATTCCTCCATGTTCCAGTGCTCCTTTCTGTGTTGCGGTGTATCGGACCACGCCGGTCCCCAGCGGGGTGGAAAGGGTCACGTCCCAGGAGCCCTCCGGCCCCGGGGCCGCCCCGGTGACCTGCACCCCGGGGAGCTCCAGCAGGGCCTCGGCGGCCAGGGCCTGGGCCCGCTCCGCCGCGTGTTCGGCGGCGGGATCCAGGGTGTCCAGGCGGCTGCCCAGCCCGGGCCCGTAGGGGAAGGCCCCCCGGGGCAGCTCCAACAGCAGCCGGACGTCCTGCAGCAGGGCCGCGAGGCCGTGGATCTCCACCGGCAGCCCGTTGGGTCCCAGGACGTAGACGCCGTCTTGCAGCAGCAGCGCCATGGGCTCAGCCTCCTTCCCGGGGGGCGAAGACCTGGCCGTTGATGCAGACCTCGCCGCTGTTCTTCAGCACGATCTCCGCCCCGCCCCGGGAGTAGAGCCGCACCTCCCCCTCCTCGAGGTCCGTCCCGGCGGTGCCGGCCACCCCGGCCAGGCGGCCCTCCAACAGCACCGCCCGTTCTCCGGGAGCGGGGACGCTGGAAAAGCCGTAGGGCAGCACCGTCTGAGGGTTGCGGTATTCCCGCTCCGCCCGGATATCCAGCCGGGAACCGCCGGTGACGGTGCCGTCGGTGAACCGGCTGGGCTTGGGCCGGTTCAGTTGTCTTGTCAGCCACATGGGCATTCCTCCCTTCTCATGCACAAAACGTTTCCGGCGGGGTGAGGACCAGCCGGGTCTGCTCGCCCCCTGCGTCCCGGCGGACCCGGGCGCTCTCCACGGGGCAGCGGGCAAACCGCCCCACCCCCGGCAGCTCCGCCGTCACCCGGGTGCCCGGGTGGGGCCAGCAGGCCCCGGGCACCGTCACCTCCAGCCGGAAGGCCGCCTCCCGGCCGCTGCGCAGCACCTGCCGGGGGTCCTTGCCGCTGTCCGCCGCCAGATACCGCACCCGGGGCAGCACCGCCTCCGGGTCCCGATAGCGGGTGTCGTACTGGCCCCGAAAGCTCTGCTGCCACACCTGGCTCAGCCGGCGGCAGGGCTGCAGCTGGAGCTCCCAGGTCACCGGCGGGCCCAGCCGC
The DNA here is from genome assembly GCA_947632385.1 of uncultured Clostridia bacterium. GTDB lineage: Bacteria > Bacillota > Clostridia > Oscillospirales > Acutalibacteraceae > Acutalibacter. The sequence continues at coordinate 19,437 of CANRPD010000020.1, forward strand.
AGCTGCTCTTCCGGCAGCGCCCGGCACCAGACCCGGCCCTCCGGGTCCACCCGGGGCACCGCGCCCAGGCGCTGGCGGCAGAAGTCCGCCAGCACCGTCCAGCAGCTCTGCCCCTTGGAGACGGTCCAGAGGCCTCCCCGCCCGGCGGGGCCCTCCTCCCCCAGGCGCAGGCCCAGGGGCTCCAGCAGACGGCGCTCCCACAGGGCCAGGCTGGGATCCTCCACCACCCCGGGCGGGGCCTCGCTGTCCAGCAGCAGCCCCTCCAGGCTGCGGCCGATGAGCTCCAGCTCCAGGCCCTGGGCGCTGAGGCGCGTGTTCTGCTCGTCCACGATGCCCCGGAACACCGCCGCGTCCCCGTCGCGGATCTCCACCCGGTACAGGGCCTCGGGCACCTGCTCCACCGGGAACCGGGCCGCAAAGCCTTGGGCCGGGGCGTCCCGGTCATAGGCCCACTCCGCCCGGCTGGGGGTCCCCAAAAGGACCCGTCCCCCGCCGGCGGTCTCGCCCCAAACGGTCATGGCGCCGTCACCTCCTCTCCCGCCTGCAGGCAGGCGATGTCCTCGATCTGCGGGTTGGCCCGGGTCAGCTCATCGATGCTCCGCCCCCACCGGGCGGCATAGTCCCACAGGCTCTCCCCCGCCTGGGCCCGGGCCTTGCCCCCGCCGTCTCCGGGCGCCCGGCACCGGGTCTCCACAAAGGAGAACCCGTACCGGATCAGATCCTTCCCCGCCGCGCCCAGGAGGCGCAGCCCGTCCATCACCGCCAAAAAGGGCTCCTGCCCGGGCAGGCACAGGCTGCCGGGGCCGCCCGCCCGGTACAGGGCCTCTAAGCGGCCAAACTGCTCCCGGCACCCCGGCCCGGTGAAGTACCCCTCCCCGGTGACCCGCCGCTTCCGGGGGCCCAGGTCCGTCACCCGGCTGCCCGCAAAGGGCAGCACCGTTTCCGGCACGGTGCGTTCCTGGGTCACCTCCAGCGCGGTGGGGTTCACTTCCCACACAAAATCCCGAAAACTCATGGCCATCAGCTCCATGTGCTCCTCCTTTCTGCCGATTCACTCGGCTTCCAGCTCCTCCCGGGGATACCGGCGGCTGTCCCGCTCCAGCTCCCGGGAAAGCTCCCTGGCCCGATCCGTCTCTTCCACGGTCCTTCCTCCTTTCCGGCGTTTCACGCCTCCACGCGCTCACAGGCCACAAAGACCGCCCGCTTGGCGGCATACTGCAGGGTCTTCCACCGGCAGTGCCGGTATTCCCGGGCGGGTCCGCCCGCCAGCCGGACGGTAAAATCCACCAGGCCCTCCAGGCCCTCGGGGAGGAACCCCTCCAGCTCCACGGTGTACCGGGGGCCTGCCCCCAGCCAGCCGAAGGGCACCTGCTCCCCCACGCTGACGAGCTCCTTCCCCTCGAACCCGGCGGTCTCCCGCACCGCCCCGGCCTGGACCTGCCGCCCGCCCAGGGTGAGCTCCACCCCGGCGCCGGGCAGCAGGTCGTCCCCGGCCACGGCCTCCACCAGGCTCACGGTGCAGGCAAGCACCCCGCAGCCGGTGGTCCGGTCCGCCTGCACGGCCCCCCGGCTCACCGCCGAGAACCCGGGCTCGCCGCAGGCGGCGTCGCACATCCCGGCAAAGATGGCCTGGCCCCGGCGGGCGTCGGTGCCCTGGGGCAGGTAGATCCCAAACCCCAGCCGCACCTCCCGGGAACCGGGCCGGCGCACCTCGGCCTCCACCGAGCCCGCCACCGTGGGCCGTTCCACCCGCCGGGAGGCCCGTTCGCCGCTCCAGCCGGAGAGGAACGTCACCTCCGGCATGGCCTGGGCGAACCGCTCCAGCAAATCCTCAAGCACCGTCTCCGTCGTCTTCGTCTTCCGTCCCTCCTTTCTCCTCCAACAGGGCCCGCACGCACAGCAGCCGGTCCCCCAGCCGCACTTCCCGCAGGTCTGCCACCCGGTACGCCCGGTCCCCCTGGGTGAGGTCTCCCCCCAGGGCATCCCGGGCCGGGGGCGGCAGCCACCCCACGAACCGGGCCGTGGGCCGGGGCAGGTCCCCCAGGGCGGTGCGCAGGGGGCCCAGTTCGCCGGCGCCGGTCTTGCCCGGGCACACCACGCCCCGCCCCGGCCACTGCCGGCCGTCCGGGGCCGTCACCGTCACGGCGGGGGTCCTGCGGAAGATCTCTTTCGCCAGCCGTTCACATCCGTCCAAAGTAAAACGCCTCCTCTCCCAGCAGCCGCCGGGCGATCCGCCGTTTCTCGTCCCGCAGCGCTCGGGCCCGCCGGGCGGCGGGGGCGGCGGTCACCCGCACCCCGTCGGCGGTCACTGCCTCCGGCGCCGCCGCCTCGTCGATGAGGGCCAGCTGGTAGAAGGCCTCCGCCGCCTGCCAGTTTTCCAGGGCCGCGGCCGCCGGGGCCGTGGTGTCCCGGTCTGCCACCGCGGCCAGACAGTCCGCGCACAGCCGCAGGCACAGCTGCGCCCGGGCGTCCCCTGCCGTCAGATCCTCTCCGGAAAACAGCCCGAAGAGGGCTTGCACATGCGCTAGTTCCGGTCTCATTTCGGTTCCTCCTTTTCCGCCCGGGCCGGGGGGAGGGACCGGCCCCAGCCGATCCCCTGCCCGCGCCCGTGGGCTCAGCTGTACTGCAGTCCCCGGGCCGCTCCGGCGTAGATCCGGGCAAAGCCCGCCACGCTGCTGATGGATGCCCGCTCCAGCTGCCGGTCGATGAGCCGGTCGCTGTCGGTGCAGATCCCCTCTCCGGCCTGGACCATCTCCAGGGCGCAGTCCCGGTCCAGGGCCAGCAGCTTCTTGTCCGCCATGCCCGGCACGTGGATGAGCTTGGCCCCCAGGGGCGTCACCAGACGGCCGGTACCCTGGAAATTCATCCCCGCCTGGGGGTCCTTGAACTCCGCGATGCCCAGCAGCTGCTGCATGGCCCCGGTGCCCCCCACCAGCACGTTGAGGCGGAAGGGGGCCAGCTCGCCCCACAGCTTCACCAGGTCGCTGTAGTCCGGGGTGCCGCTGTCGAAAACCACCCCGGGCTGGGTGCCATCGCCGCTTACCAGGGCGTCCACCGCGTCCAGCATCTGGGCGTTGGCAATGGCCGCGCCGATCTGCCGCAGCGCCACGGAGAACAGGTCCAGCTTCATGAACCGCAGCGCCTCATAGGAGCTCACCAGCATGCGGCCGCGCTTTTTCAGCTGCACCAGGCCCTTCCCCAGGCGGATGTGGGTCTCGGGGAGCTGGGCGCCCTCGGCCACCCGGGCCGCCGAGGCGTTCCCGTTCTCCTGGGCGTTCACGGTGCGGTAGTCCAGCCCGTCGATGTGGGTCACCGCCGCCACCAGCTCCTCCACCCGGCTGGCCTTGTCCATGCCCTGGCGCACCGCCCGGGCCACATATTCCGGGAACAGGGCCGCGCTGCCGGCGGTGCCGAAAAAGTGCTCCACCGTGTCGGAATCCGGCCCGCTGACGCGGATGCCGAAGCGCATCAGCTGGCGCTGGTAGGCGTCCAGGCCCTCCAGGGCGGTGCCCCGGTAATTTTCGCTGCTGTCCAGCTCCTCCAGCACCTGGGTAAAGCTCTTGCCGGGCACGGCGTACATGCCCTTTTCCAACGTGATCCGTTCAAAACCTGCCATTTTCATGTCTCCTTTCGTCATTTGACCCTGGTTTTTACAGCAGCATCCAGCAGCTGCCGTTTTCCACTGCCGCCACCGTGACGGTCCTTCCGCCGGTCTCCACGGACGCCACCTTGCCGGTCTCGTCCACGGCCACCGCCTGGGTCCCCACGGAGAGCGCACCCGCGCAGGCCGCCTGCACGAAGCCGGCCACCTGCACCGCCGCTTCCCCCGCGTGGACACTGATTGCCACCCCGGCGAACACGTCCCCGTCGGCGGCTGCCTTCTCCACACGGCCGTTGCCGGTGACCTTCACCAGGTCGCCGGGCTGCACGTCCTCGGCCGCGTCGAACGTGGCCACCACTGCGCCGATCCCTTCAAATGCTACGTTCATGTTTTTTCTCTCCTTTTTTGAGTTTGTATTTGCATCAGCGTTGCCGCTGTCTGCCGGTTTTTTCGGGCCTGCCGGTCCCGTCCCCCGCCGGCCCGTGGGCGGGGCTCCTCCCACCCGCCTGCGTCCCGCCGACCCCCGGGCGCTCACCCGGGCTGCGCCCGGGGCGGCCCTCCCCTGCGGGGAGGGCCCGGCCGCGCCTGCGGCGCGGCGCAGCGCCCGGGGGCCTTCCGCTCACCGCCGCCTCAAATGCGGTACGCCTGGACGGCGGGGGCCGTCTCCGGGGACTTCTCGGGCAGCGTCTGGGGCCGGATGGGCAGCCGCAGGGCCGCCTCCCGCTCCAACCCCCGGCTCAGGGCCTCCAGCTCCGGGGCCGTCAGGTGGGCAAAGGCCTTTTCCAGCACCTCCCGGGGCGCCCCGGGCTGGGTCACCGCGCAGTACCGCAGGGCGTTCTCCTGCAGGCTTTTCCGATACGCCGCTCCCCACGCCGCCTGCTGCCGCAGGGAGGTAAGCTCCTCCGCCAGCAGCCGCGCCTCCCGGGGGGTCAGGTCCCGGTCGCCCCGGGCGGCGGCGCCCAGGGCCTTCTCCAGGGTTGCCTCCCCGTCCTCCACAAAGGCCTTGCGCACTCCGGCCTCCCGCTGGGCGGGCACCGCCACAAAGGAGCACTCATAGGCGTCCGTGGGCTCCTCCAGGATCCGCACGCACTGGACGCCGCCGTACCACTGGCCCGCCTCGTGGGCGCAGTCCGTCTCCCCGCACACGGAGCACACCCGCCGGGCCACCGCGCAGCTGATGCTCACCTCCTTGAGGATCCCGCTCTCGATAAGGGCGATGGTCTCCTCGTTGCGCCGGGTCCGGGGGAGATATGCCCGGGCGGTCAGCCGGGTGTAGGGCTCCCCGGCCTGGGTGCGCCGGTCCGGCTCCGTCTCCAGCTCCGTCTGGTAGATCCGCGCCGTCTGGTTGGCGCTTTTCCGCTCGTGGTCCAGAATGCACGTCCGGCCCAGGAACAGCTCCCGCAGCGCATCCAGCGCCGCCAGGGAGAACCGCTCCCCGTCCCGGTCCACCTCGTTGTCGCACAGCACCAGGGAGAAGGCGTACACCTCCTGGGGGCCGTATTCCCGCCGGGTGTACCGGTTGATCCGCTCCATCTCCTCCGGGGAGAGCGCCTCTGCCCCCTGGGCAAAGCCCTCCTGCCGCTTCACGTCACTGTCCATGTTTTGCCTCCTTTTCCAGTTTTTCTTCCACCTGCCGGGCCCGGGCCGTCAGGTACCGGGCGTTGGCGTGGTCCACCTCGTCCTGCATGGTCACGTCGTCCCAGACCACCTCCACCCGGGGGTCGAAGCCCTCCAGCTGGAGGTACGTCTCGGCGATGCGGGCCACCACGGGGGTCAGCAGCCGGCGGTAGGCCTCCAGCTCGCTGGTGAGCACGTCCGCCTGCTGGCTGGACATGCGCTCGGTGCTGGACCAGGACAGCCCCAGCAGGAACGGCGGCAGACCCAGCTTCGCCACGATCTGCTCCAGCATCTGCCGCACGGGCACGTCGCTGTCCAGGATCTGGTTGTCCGCGCCGATGGCCCGGATGGACACATCGCCCACCGCCACGAAATCCCCGGGGGCGCTGTCGCTCATGGCCCGGCGCCACTCCCGGGCCATCTGTCCGGCCCGCTCCGCCGCGGAAAATTCCCCGTCCTCCCCGGGCTTGCAGGTCACCGCGAACCGCACGTTGCCCAGCCGGTCCCAGTTGGCGCCCACGGTGCGGTAGATCTTCAGCAGCACCTCGCTGACGAAGGGCAGGCCCTCCAGGATGGAGGTGCCCCAGGGCTGGCCGGCCCGGGGATTGAGCGCCGACACCAGCAGCAGCTCCGGGTAGGGGCAGGGCCGCAGCCGGCCCCCCTCCCGCACGGCCACCGCCACCTCCAGCGGGCCGGGGCTGGTGAGCTCCAGGTCGTCCAGGTCGGCGTTGTACAGCGCCCGCAGACGCCCGCCGGCCACCACCATCTCCCCCACCGCGGTGCCGCAGGTCAGCAGCTCCTCCAAAAAGCTGCCGATGAACTCCTGGGCGCCCCGGCCGGCGGCGCCCACCTGCACCGAGCCCAAAAACCGGTCCAGGGCCTCCTGACCCGCCGGGTCGGCGCACACCACGGTGAATTCCCCGATGAGCCGCCGCAGCTTGCTCACCGCCGCGTCGATGATGGGCACCGAGCGCCGCAGACTGCGGTACAGCGCCCGCTGGGCCGGGCCCGGGGGCAGCGCCTGCTCCCAGGGCCGCACCGCCCGGGGCGCGCTCTGCACCGCCGCAGCCGCCGGGGTCTTGTCACGTTTCCAAAATCCCACGATCTCTCTCCTTTCCATCCGCGCCCCGCAGCCCGATCCCGGGTGGGGGCGAAATCGTCTCAAACTTGCAATCAAGGGGCCTTTTTGTGTCTCGAAGCCGCCGGAAGGGGCGGTTTGGGGGGGCAAACAGGCCTCCAGTGCGCCGGTCCAGGTTGGCCGGGGCGCGAGCCGCCGGGCGGGCGGGGGTCGGGTCCCCGGGAACCAAAAATGCGCCGAACGTGCCCCAAAGGGGTGGTTTTGCGTCTTGAAGCCGCCGGAAGGGGCCTTTTTGTGTCTCCAACCTGCCCGAAAGGGACGTTTTGAGGGTTCCAACGGGCCTCCGGCGCGCCGGGCGGGGTTGGCCGAGGGCCGGGCCGCCGGTTGAGCGGGGTCGGGTCCCCGGGAAGAATAAATGCGCCCAACGTGCCCCAAAGGGGTGTTTTTGTGTCTCGAACCTGCCCGCAAGGGGCATTTTGGGTGGCCGAAAGTGCACCAAGGGGCTCCGGGGGTCAGCGGGGAGAGGCCTGGCAGAAGTTCCCGGGGCTGCGGCCGGCCTCCACCACGGTGGAGACGAAGTAGCGGATGTCGTCCATGGCGTGGTCGTTTTCCTTGAGCACCCGGTCCTGGTCGGTGTCCTCGTCCCATCGGTAGAGGCCGAATTCCCGGATGGCGTGCTTGCACCGACGGTCGATGCGCACCCGGCCGGTCTGCAGGGCAGCGGCGGTCTGGCGGATGCCGGTGAGCACGTCGTTTTTGGCGGGGGTCACCCGGAACCGGCCCTTTTTGCGGATGAGCTGGATCAGGCTCAGGGCGCTGGGGTCCACCACCACCCGGCTGACGTTCACCCCCCGGCACAGGCGCTCCAGGGCCCGGTAGTGCTCCTCGTCGGTGCGCAGGCGGTCCTGGGCCCGGCCGTCGTAGTAGCTCTCCTTGACACGGTACCAGCAGCCGCCCTTTTTGCCCCACAGGCCGAAGGAGGTGGGGTTGCGGGTGCCGTAGTCGCAGGAGACGGCCCACTGGGTGATCCCCGCCGCCGGGGCGTCGCACACAGCGTCCTTCCAGTCCGGGTACACCAGGCCCTGGGAGGCCTCCCAGCGGCCCTCCACGAAGCGGCGGTAGAACACGCCGGAAAAGAGCTTCCGGTAGCGCTCCAGCACCGCGGGGCTGAGGCTGGGGTTGTCCCGCATGGAAAAGTGCAGGTACAGCATGTCCCGCTGGGCCCGCTGCTCGATCCACTCCCGGTAGAACCAGTGGCCGGGGTGCTCGGGGTTGCAGCTGAACCAGAATTTGGCCCCCGGCGCCGAGCACCGGGCCAGGGCCTGCTCCACGAAGGACCGGGGCATCAGGGCCACCTCGTCGAAGAGGACGCCCCCCAGGGTCATGCCCTGGATCAGTGCGGCGGAGCCCTCGTCCCGGCCGCCGAAGAGATAGAACCGGCCGGTGCGGCCCCCGCGGCTGACCAGGACCAGGTTCTCGCTGTGGCGGATCTTCACGGAGAAGCCCAGCCGGGGCAGCAGGGGGAGCAGGTCCACCAGGAGGTTGCGCCACATGCTGCGGATGGTCTTGCCGCACAGGGCAAAACTGCCCCCGGGGCTGGCGGTCATGGCCCAGAAGACGAAGCCCAGCCCCAGGGCCAGGGTCTTGCCGCTGCGCACCGCCCCGTCGCAGATGATGCCCGCCCGGTCCCGCCAGGGGCTGCGGGGGGTCCACCAGCACAGGACCTTCATCTGCTTGGGGGAAAAGCTCACGAGACGCACGGCTGATCCTCCCCCTCCCGGATGCCGCGCAGGGCCAGGGCGCCCTGCTCCAGCGCCCGGAGGATGCCGGCCTGGTCCTCCTCGCAGAAGGCCAGCATGGCCTGCAGGGCTGCCATGCGGTCGTAGAATTTGATCTCCGTGCCGCCGCCTTTCACCGTCTTGATCTCCGACACCCGGAACAGGTCCATGTTCCGGATGGCGCGCTCGCCGGGCTTTTCCGCCACCAGCAGGCGCACGGGGCCGTCCACCGGGCCGAACGCCAGGTGGGCATAGCCCTCCAGGACCCTGCGGCGCAGGGCCTCTTTGTCCAATTCTTCCATGTTTCGAGCTCCTTTCTTGGGGTTGGTTTGGGGGACTTTTTGGGGGGTTCGCGCCGGTTTGAAGGGGGTTTTTGCACGGTTCGTGCACGTTCGAGGTTTTTTTCAAACCGATGGGCGCGACGGCTCACTAATTTCCCGTAGGAACTGGAACGCGGCGTTGCCCCGTCTGGGCACGGACCGGCAGGGGCCGCGGCTTTGGCCTGCCGGGCTACCGGCCGTCTCGCGGGGGCGGCCCGGACCTTGGGCCGCCCCCCTCCTTTTGCGGAGCAAAAGGGCCTGCGGAGCAGGCGGCGAGACGGGGGAGGCGGGTGGGGGCCCTGCCGGCTGCGCGGACTGGCGGGCGCGACTGCGAGCCGGGTGCCCCGGAAAAACCATGGCGCGACTTGGCCCGTCCGGCCACGGACCGGCAGGAGCCGGGTTCGTGCGGGTTTGAAGGGGGTTTTTGCGCGGTTCGTGCACGTTCGAGGTTTTTGCCAACCGACGGGCGCGACGGCTCACTAATTTCCAGTAGGAACTGGAACGCGGCGTTGCCCTGCCCCGGCAGGGGCCGCGACGACCCACTTTTTTCCAGTAGGCGGTTGCCCGCGACACCGGCCTGCCGGGCCACCGGCTAAAAGTCCCTCCATATATCCCCCCTTAAAAAGGGTAAAGTTTCCCTGGAGAGGGAAACTTTTTGAAAAATTTTTATATTTTGTTTCGGAATCGTGCAGTCAAGTTTTGAAATGAGAGCCGGTTTGGGGCGGGAAATGGGCGTTTTTGCCGGGTCGTGCCCGTTTGTCCGTTGCCCTGACTGTCCCAGGGGGAAACGGTTCGGGAGACGGACTGTTGGGGGAAGGAACGGTTTTTGAGGCGAACGGTTCGGGGAGCGACAAAAAGGCGACGCAAATCTTAAAAATTTCTGAAGCGGGCCCCAAACTGTTGATTTGCGAAAAAAAAAGGTGTACAATGAGGGTATTCCAGCAAAAAGAGGTGCGTTTTCCATGAACGAGTATCCAAATTATCCCAACAACGGCCAGCCTCCCTTCCAGCAGGGCATCCAGCCTCCGGAGGGGTACATCCAGAAGAGCCGGATCGCGGCAGGGCTTTTGGCCATGCTGCTGGGCGCGTACGGCGTGCACAGCTTCTACCTGGGGAATACCTCCCGGGGCATTTTGCAACTGCTGGTCTCCGCGCTCACCTGCGGCGTCGGCGCCATCGTCATGTTCGTTTGGGGCATCCTGGAGGGCATCAAGATCCTGGATGGCCGCATCAATACCGACTTTAACGGCGTCTATTTGAAAGACTGAACCACGAAAGGAGCGCAGACCATGAACGAGAACGAGACCCGCAATCCGCAGGAGCCCAACCAGCCCGCCCCCGAGACCCCCCAGGCCCCGGAGACCCCCGCCCAGGGGCAGCAGCCGGACTTCCAGGCCCCGGATTATTTCGCAGCCTACGGCAACGCGGTGGGCCAGGGCGCTCAGCCGCCCCAGCCGCCCCAGGTGCCCCCCGGATATGCCGCGCCGCAGTACGTGCGGCAGCGGTATGAGCAGCAGTATCACACCCCCTACACCGGGGCGCAGCCCATGCCCCAGCCGCCCCAGGCACAGCAGGCGCAGCAGCAGCCCCCTCAGCAGCCCTATCCCCCCTATGGGCAGCCGGTACAGCCCCAGCAGCCCGGCTACACCGGGCAGGTGACCTATGACGTGCCGCCGGCGGGGTATGTGCAGAAGAGCCGTCTGGCGGCCGCCGTGCTGGCGCTGCTGCTGGGCGTGTTCGGGGTGCACAACTTCTACCTGGGCTTCAACACCCGGGGCGTCATCCAGCTGGTGGTGGCCCTGGCAGGCGGTCTGGTGACCTGCGGCCTCGCCTCCGTGGCCATCGAGGTGTGGGCCCTCATCGAAGCGATGCAGCTGTTCACCGGGATCCCCTCCCGGCTGTACGACGGCCACGGGGTCATCACCCGGGAGTAAGCAAAAAAAGGCCAAAAAAAAGACCTCCCGTGGGGGAGGTCTTTTTTGCGTGGAAATTTAAGCGGTGGCGCGGATCACGGTGACGTCGGGGTGGAGCTGGAGCACCGAGGCCGGCACCTGGGGGGTGATGGGGCCGAACAGGGCCCGGTGGATGATGTCCCCCTTGTCCGCGCCGGCGATGAGGAGGATGCGCCGGGCCTTGAGGATGGTGCCGATGCCCATGGTGAGGGCCTGGGTGGGGACGTCCTCGATGCGGGGGAAAAGGCGGGAATTGGCCCGGATGGTGCTCTCCGTCAGGGCCACGGGGTGGACGCAGCGGGGAAAATCGGGGCCGGGCTCGTTGAAGCCGATGTGGCCGTTGTGGCCGATGCCCAGCAGCTGCAGGTCCGCGCCGCCCAAGGAATCGATGAGGGCCTCGTAGCGGGCGCACTCGGCGGGGAGATCGGCGGCGCAGCCGTTTGGCAGGTGGGTGTTCTCCGGGAGGATGTTCACCCGGGAGAAGAGGTTTTGCTCCATGAAATACCGGTAGCTCTGGGGATCCTCCGGCCCCAGGCCCACGTACTCGTCCAGGTTCACCGTGCGCACCTGGGAAAAATCCAGCAGGCCGGCGGCGCAGTCCTCCGCCAACCGGGCATAGGCCCCGATGGGCGAGCTGCCGGTGGCCAGGCCCAGCACACAGTCCGGCTTGAGCAGCACCTGGGCCCCCAGGATCCCGGCGGCCAGGCGACTCATTTCGGCATAGCTGTTGGTCTCGATGATCCGCATGACAGACACCTCTCTGTAGGAAAAATGGCAGGGCTCGTTTATGTCGTCCCGGTCTCCCGGGTCAGGTCCTTCATCCAGTTGAACCGGTTGATCTTGACCACGGCCACGAAGCACTTGAGGATCTGGTCGCACTTGAGGGCGGCGAACACCACCCAGGGGGCGGCCCCCCAGTGCTGGCACAGCAGGGCGGCGGGCAGCACCACCAGGAAGACGAAGATGGTGTCGTTTTTGAAGACGAAGGAGATGTCGCCGCCGGATTTGACCAGGCCAAAGAGGCACGCCGCCTGGTAGCAGGTGCCGATGATGGTGACGGAGATGACGTTGATGAATTCTCGGGAATAGGCCCGGGCTTCAGGGCTGGCATTGTACAGGCCGATGAAGCCGTCCCGGCAGAGGAGCACCGCCGCCCCGGAGAGCAGCCCCACCAGGAGGAAGATGACCTGGACAGTGCGGGCGTATTCCTTCATTTCCTCCCGGCGGCCGGCGCCCACAGTCTTGCCGGTGATGACCCCCACCGCGGAGGACAGGCCGTTCATCCAGACGTAGATCAGGTTGTGGAGCATACCGGTGATGCTGGCGGCGGTCATGACCCCGGCGGTGTAGGCCCCCAGGATCTTGGTGTTGGCCAGCATGTTCACCGCCCAGACCACCTGGCCCCCCATGATGGGCAGGCCGTAGCGGAGGAAATCCTTGAGGAGGGTGCGGTCGGTGTGGAGCAGGTCCTTGAGGCCGAAGCGGAGCTTCCGGTCCCCGCAGAACACGTAGAGGGTGCTGACGAGCATCTCCAGGAAGCGGGAGATCAGGGTGGCGATGGCCGCCCCCCGCACCCCCAGGGCCGGGAAGCCCAGCTTGCCGAAGATGAGGATGTAATTGAGGGTGACGTTCACCAGCAGGGTCATGAGGGAGATGTACAGGCCGATCTTGGCGGTCTCCACGCTGCGCATGGAGGCGATCATCACCTGGGCGATGCAGAAGAACAGGTAGGTGAAGCCCACGATCTGCAGGTAGCTGGCGCCCTCGGCCACCACGCCGGGGTCCGCCATGAAGGCCCGGATGAGGGCCGCGGGGAAGCACACGGCCACCAGAGTGACCACCAGGCCCACGGCAAAGGCCGCCTTGACGCCGATGGAGACCACCTTGCGGATGCTGGCGGTATCCTTTTTGCCCCAATACTGGGCCGCCAGGATGAGGATGGCCCCCTCGATGCCGGCCACGAACATCTGCAGGACGGTCTGCATCTGGTTGCCCACATAGACCCCGGAGATGGCGTTGTCCCCCAGGGAGCCGATCATCAGGTTGTCGGCGAAGTTCACGGCAAAGGTGATGAGATTTTGCAGGGAGATGGGAATGGCTAGGGCCACCAGGTCCCGGTAGAAGGTGCGGTCGCGGGTAATGATGCGCATAGGTGTCTCCTTGGGGCCAAAATGGGCCCTCAAGAGGATTATAATACGGACAAAAGGGGTTTGTAAAGCGGTTTTTTCCCTTTTTGGAGAAAGGGGGCCCCAGGGGGCGAAAAAACGCAAAGCCCGCCGGCTCCCGAAGGAGCGCGGCGGGGAAACTGGCGCGGGGCGGGGGTCATTCTCCGGCGGTATCGGCCGTGTCGGCGCCCTCGGCGCCGGTGGCGGGGATGGCCTGGTCGCTGTACAGCCGGGTGAGGGTCTCGGCATCGGCCACGCCGGTCTCCTCCAGGCCGTTGAGCTGCTGGAAGATCATCACGCAGGTCTGGGTGTACTCGCCGAAATAGCCGGTGTAGTCGCCCTCCAGATAGCCCAGCTCCTCCAGGCGCTGCTGCATGCGGAAGACGTCGTCGTTCTCATCCTCCAGCTGGAGGGGGGTGTAATCTCCGGCGGGGGCGGGACTGGGCGAGGGGACCGTGCTGGGGGACGGGCTGGGAGACAGCTCCGCCGTGACCTGGCTGTTGATCTCGTCGATGGGGTCCACGTCCTGGGGGTCCTGCTCCTCCAAAAGCTCCGGGAAGGCGGCGGCGCTGATCTCATAGGCCAAGGTGACCACGGTGCGGCCCTGCCACTGGACCAGGCTGGGGTCCAGCTCGAAGACCCGGTGGTTCTTCACCGCCACGAAATTGGCGAACCGGCTGTCGGACAAGAGGGTCTCCTGCACGCCGGGGGCGCAGAAGATCACATCCGGGTTGGAGACCCGGAGGGAGTCGAAATCGTAGACGCCGCCGGAAAGGCTGCGGAAGATATTGGTGACGCCGGCGTAGTTCATGACGGTGCTGGCCAGCATGTCCCCGGTGACGGCGGCGCTTTCGGTGTCGTAGAGATAGCAGGCGGTGACCACCTTCTCCTTGGGGACGATGCGGTTGATGTCATCCAGGGTGGTGAACACATCCTGGGCGACGGTGATGCCGTCGTCATACCCCGCGCCGCCCCCCGCCAGGGCGGAGGAGACCTGGGCATAGAGGCGCTCGAAGTCCTCCCGGTCCACTGCGGGAGCCAGAGGCAGGACGGTGAGCCCGGCCTCGGTGAGGGGGCCGGCCAGGCCGGACTGGGAAGCGTCCAGCAGGACCAGGTCGGGGGCCAGATCCACCACGGCCTGGGTGTTGGCGGGGTCCACCTTTTGCAGGGTGGACAGGGCCTTCTGGCCGCAGTCCGCCGGCACGGCGGCCAGCTGGGTCTCCCGGCCCAGGGCCAGGACCACATCGGCGAGGCTGGCGGAGAGCACCGCCACCCGGGAGGGCCGGGCCGCGATGGTGACGCCCTCGATCTCCACGGGGAATTCTCCGGGATTGGTGACCTCGGACACCAGGGTGCCGATCTGGGAGCAGGCGGTCAAAATCAACAGGCAAAGCGCCAGGAAAGCGGTCAAAACTCGTTTGCGCATGACGAACACATCCTTTCAGCGACGGCCGGACAGGCCGTACACCGACATTTTACCGCGTTTCGAGAAATATGTCAACCTTTTGCGAAAACACTTGACTTTGGGCGGGGGACGGGGTAGAATAGAGAAACACGGCCGGGGGCGCCGGCCGGGTGGTTTTTCAGGCATGCAGGCGGAAGCCGAAACGGAGAGTTGTCCGAGCGGTCGAAGGTGCAGCACTCGAAAACGAAGCACCACTTTGGACAACTCCCTCTGAAAAGTCTTGATTTTACAAGGGTTTTCGGCTATCCTTGAAAAGTAAATATGTTGTAGTTCTCTCCATCAGTTCTCT